>SLMF01000002.1 GCA_007133715.1 Planctomycetaceae bacterium | reverse complement strand
GGGGGCGGCCGCGGGAGCGGGGGGGGCCGGTTCGTCAGGTTGGACCAGCACCATGCTACTGCAGTGGGGGCAGATCATGATCTGACCGATGGCCGTCGCGTCGCGAACTCGCAAGCGTTTCTGGCACGTTGTACAGGTGATGGCAAAGGCTTTCACGCCTGGAAGTCCTTTCTGGCAAGGACGCGTGGTTCGTCCGGGTGCCGGGAGGAGACGAACCGGCGTCGACTGCCATGGGTTCGGTTGTCCCCGTGCTTCTTTCAGTCTAGCGCCTGGCCGGGATTTCTGCAAAGGGAGCGGGTCGCTGCCCGCCTCGATACGGCATCGGCAAAAAAAGTCAAGTCGGTTGACAGGCGTGGGCGAACCGGATTAACTCGGGGAGGATCGGAACCGGGACAACTGACATTGACACAACCGCATGGCTGTTCTACAACCGGATTTGACGGCAAGTGGACCCAGCCTCCGGACATCGAAATATCCCATCATGAAACGTATTCGTCGCAGGCCGGATGAGGCCCTGGCCCCGTTGTGTTTCGAGCCTCCGGTCACCAAGGACGGCTTTTTACCTAGCGAGCACCGGTCGGTTCCTTGCAGCTTTTTTGCGCCGCA
Source organism: Planctomycetaceae bacterium (assembly GCA_007133715.1). Lineage (GTDB taxonomy): Bacteria > Planctomycetota > Planctomycetia > Pirellulales > Pirellulaceae > SLMF01. The sequence continues at coordinate 10,795 of SLMF01000002.1, read as the reverse complement.
TCATTACGAGCCGAATTACGAGTATCCCCTGCTGATCTGGTTGCACGGTCCTGGGGATGACGAGCGGCAGTTGTACCGGGTGCTGCCGCACATCAGTCTGCGGAACTATGTGGCGATCGGGCCACGTGGTACGAGTGCCGGGGAGCCGGGGGTGGCGGGTTACCGCTGGCGTCAAGACGCTGCGGCGATCGAATCGGCCGAGCAGCAGGTACTGGAGAGTGTCGCGTTGGCCTGCAAGCGATACCGCGTGGATACCGAGCGGATTTTTCTGGGCGGTTATCAGTGTGGTGGCACGATGGCTTTGCGGATCGGACTGCGGCATCCGCGAAATTTTGCGGGTGCATTTTCGCTCGGCGGCCGTTTTCCGCGGCGACTGGCACCGCTGGCGGCTTGGCCCGAGATTCGGCAGCTGCCGTTGCTGATTGCTCAGAGCCGGGATTCGCGGGCGTATCCGGTGCGCGCGGCTTGCCGTGAGCTGTCGTTGTTCCACGCCGCGTCGTTGAAAGTGGCCCTGCGACAGTATCCGTGTGGTGACGAGCTGACCACACAGATGCTTCGCGATCTGAACGTTTGGCTGCTCGAAGGGTACCGTGGCGGCAGTTCGGAGGCGGCATCCCCACCGGCCCATGAAGTGTTCCAGGGCGAGCAGAACTGAGTTCGGGCCGTAAGGAACCGCTGTGTCTCAGTTTTCCGATTCCCGCCAAGAGAAGGAAAAGGGACGCCCCGTCGCAGGTTTCGATACCAGGGCCCAACGCCACTTCCGGGCTCTGGTCGATCTGGGATTGATGGGCGTGGTTTTTGTTGCGCCCCTGTTTATGGGCGGGCGATATGAAATCGGGCGCTGGGTGTACGTGCTGTGCGTGTCGCTGGCAGCTTGTGGCTGGGCTTGCCACCAGTGGTCGAGTGGAACCGCTCGCTGGCGGTGGTCCGGTGCGGAACCGTTGCTGCTGGCCTCCCTGCTTTTGGTGGGCTTGCAGCTGACTCCCCTTCCCCCGCAGCTTACGCAACGTATCTCACCGGAGATCTCGCGATTGCTGCCACTCTGGAATCCGGCCGCCGAGGGTGGTTCCCGCCTGGGGGTGTGGCCACACTTGACACTGGCTCCTCAGGCCACCCGCGCCGCGTTGGTCACCTTGCTGGCACATGTTCTGCTGTTTCTGGTGGTTGTCCAACGGTTGCAGGAACGGCGGGACATCCAGCGGATGCTGCGATGGCTGGCTTGGTCGGCCTTGCTGATGGCGGGTTTGGGACTGGCCCAATTCCTGGTGGGCAACGGCCGTTTTCTGTGGGTGTACCAGCATCCCTCGCGAGATACGTATGGTGTTGTCAAGGGAACTTTTCAAAACCAGAATCATTTTGCCCATTTCCTGATTTTGGGATTGGGCCCTCTGGTGTGGTGGCTGCAGCGCCAGTGGGAGGCTCCGGCGACTGGGCGATCGTTCCGCAACCGCAACTCGGATCGCCAGCAGCTGGGGCGAGCGGCGTTGATGATCGGTCTGGGTTTGGTTGCGATTGCCATTCTGCTGACGTTCTCTCGAGGCGGCGTGGTGACCGCGTTTGTCGCGATGACCCTCTGTTTGAGCCTGATGATCCGCCGCGGGCTGTTGGGTACCCGAGCCCTGTTGGCGATTGGCGGGATGACGGTGGTGTTGGTGGCTGCACTGGCGATCCACGGGTACGCGCCTTTGGCGGCACGTTTGAGTACCTTGCGGGATTCGCAGACACTGGGCGAGATTTGTCATGGTCGCAGTGCCCTGTGGCAAGCGCATTTGCGGGCCATCCCGCGTTTCTTGTGGTTGGGCAGCGGCGCGGGCAGCCACCGCGACCTGTATGCGACTTATCTGGAAACGGAATATGCTGTCGAGTTTACGCATGCGGAGAATGGGTATTTGCAGGTGCTGTTGGAGACGGGCGTTGCCGGCTTGGTGCTGGCGTTGCTCGCGGCCGGAATGGCCCTGTTTTGGTCGTTCCGCGCGTATGGGCGTGCCCGCGATCGGTCGGATGCGGCGGTCGCCGCGGTGGTCGTGTCGGGGCTGATTGCCAGTCTGGTGCATGCGGGTGGCGATTTTGTTTGGTACCTGCCCGCCTGCTTTTCGCTGACCTTGATCCTGGCAGCTTGCGGATGCCGGACGGACCAAATGATTCGGGAAGGCATGGTGGGGCGAGCGGCCGTACGGCGTCCGGTCGCTCGGCAGCCCGCCCGGCCGTTGGGAGCGCGGACCGAGTTCCTGTTGCCCCGTTACGCTTCGCTGGCCCTGCTCTTGACGTTCTGGGCAGCTGCGGGTGCCTTGGTCTGGGAACGCTTGCCCCCGGCTCGCGGGGCCCTGCATTGGGACGCTTATTTTCGCTTGTCGCTGGCGGAGCAGGCCGCGCTGCGTCAGGGCGAGGAACTGGACAACCAGCAGCTGGCCCAGATGGGTCAGCACTTACAGCAGCTGCTGCAACGGGATCCTCGGAATCACTTGGCACACCTCCGCTTGGCGTGGTTATGCCTGCAAGAGTTCGATCGGCGGCAGATGGCCAGCGACAACCCGATGCCATTGATCCAGATTCGCGATGCGGCTTTGGCCTCCGAGTTTCCGGACCAGCAGTCGCTGGATGACTGGCTGTCCGTGGTTTTGGAGGAGAATCGCAGTTGGTTGGAGCGGGCGTTATGGCACACGTATCAGGGGATCCAGCGTGCCCCGCTGCACGGCGAAGGCTATGTCTTTTTGGCCGAACTGGGGTTTCTCCTGGGGCAGAACGCGGCGGACAAGGGAGCTTGGTTGCAGCAAGCCCAAACCGTGCGTCCCTACAGTTCGACGGTGATGATGGCAGCCGGACGGGAGGCTTTTCTGGAAGGCGACGATCAACGGGGTTTGGACCTGTGGAAGCGAGCCTTTCAACAGGCCCCTCAGCATCGGCGGACGATCATGGAAACGTTGGCTGCCGAGATGCCGGTGGCTGTCTTTCTCGAGCAGTTTGAACCGGATTTGGCCGCTCAGCGCGAGCTGTACGCGTTCTATCGCCGCCAGGACCTGGTGCCGCAAAAGCTGGAACTGGCGGTCGAGTACGGCCGGGCGTTGGTGGCCGAGGCGGAGCGGCAAAGCGGTGCGGCGGCCGCCCTGCGATGGAGTCAAGCGGCCTCGGTGTACCGGACTTTGGAAGACACGGAGCGATTCGTCGCCTGTGCCGAGCGGGCGGTGCAGAACACGCCGGACGATTTCGCTCGCCGCCGAGTGTTGGCTCAGGCCTACCAAAGCAATCACCAGTATGAATTGGCGATGCAGCAGCTACAATGGTGCTTGAATCGCCAGCCGGGAGACCCGCAACTGGAACAACAGTTACATGCGGTAAATCGGCGGCGTTTGACAGCCCAGCAGGCGCGGGGCGATTCGCAGCTTTAGCGGCTCAAACAAAACCGTCCCCGGGGTTCGGGATCTCCGCGACCGACGCGGTTTTGTGAGGGCCCTCGGGATCTCTTCACAAACCCTTAACTTACAGAAGCCCCCCATGAAACAAGAACTTCCTCCGGTTGCTCAGCAATTGAAATCTGCCATTCAAAACCGGACGGCCCGGGTTGGTGTAGTAGGTCTGGGTTATGTAGGACTGCCGCTGCTGCAGGCCTTTATCCGCGCTGGTTTTTCCACGATCGGTTATGACGTCGATCCGCAGAAGGTAGCCCACCTGCTGGCCGGAGAGAGCTACATCCAGCACGTGCCTTCGGCGTGGATCGCCGACTGGCTGGCCGAACAGCGGTTCACCGCGACGGCGGACATGGGGCGGTTGCCCGAAGCGGATGCGATCCTGATCTGTGTTCCCACCCCGCTGAACGAAAGCCGCGATCCGGATTTGACTTATGTTCAGGCCACCGCCGAACAGATCGCAGCCGGTCTCCGCCCGGGGCAACTGGTGATTCTGGAAAGCACCACGTATCCGGGCACGACCCGCGATGTGATCGTGCCGTTGCTGAAGACCTCGGGGCTGGCAGCGGGCACGGATTTCTTTGTGGCTTACAGCCCCGAGCGGGAGGATCCGGGCAACGCCGACTTTACGGCCAGCCGGATCCCGAAGGTGGTGGGCGGGTTGGACCCGGTCAGCTTGGAATTGGCCGATGCCCTGTACTCTCACGCAGTGATCCAAACGGTACCGGTTTCCAGTTGCGAGGTGGCGGAAGCTTGCAAGATCATGGAGAACACGTACCGGGCGGTGAATATCGCCCTGGTGAACGAATTGAAAGTCTTGTTCGACCGGCTGGGTATCGACGTTTGGGAAGTGATCGACGCGGCCAAGACCAAACCCTTCGGCTTTCAAGCCTTCTACCCGGGCCCGGGACTGGGCGGCCACTGCATCCCGATCGATCCGTTCTACTTGACCTGGCTGGCTCGTCGCCACGAAATGCCCACCCGCTTTATCGAATTGGCCGGCGAAATCAATACGGCCATGCCCCGCTACGTGGTCGAACGCGTGGCCGAAGCACTCAACGACCAGCACAAACCGCTACGCGGTAGCCGAATCGCGATTCTCGGTATCGCCTATAAACGCGATATCGATGACCCCCGCGAAAGCCCGTCCTTCAAACTGATGGAATTGCTCGTCGAACGCGGTGTCGAGGTCAGCTACAACGATCCCCATATTCCCCGCCTGCCTTCGATGCGGCATTACCAGGTGCCGTCGCTGACCAGTCAAGCTCTAACGCCCGAGTATCTGGCGGCCCAGGACGGCGTGCTGATCGCCACGGACCACTCCGGCTACGATTGGGAATTCATCGCGAGTCATGCTCCGATGATCGTTGATACCCGCAACGCCACACGCCACGTACGCAATGCCAAGGCGCGGATTTACCGAGCTTGACGTGCGAGGGACACCCAAATTGCCTCTCGAACCCCCTCAGGGTTACCAGCTGTAGGGGCTGGACAAGCCCTGCGTCCGATTCCACAGACGCCTCAGGATCTCCGGATCGATCGTAACGGACAGGAAACGGACGCTGCCGTCGCCCAGTGCGGCCTGGAATCCGCCGGGACGCAGCCCGATCAGGCCCTCCAGCGGTCGGGCCGGATCGGGCTGGTAATCCGCCGGCCGAGTCCATTCGACTGCCAAAGCATCACTGGCCTCGACGATCATCAGCGTCTGGGACGTGCCGCCGGTGAATTCTGCTAACCGGCGGCCGCCGGGATGCGTACCGGGCTTCTCCGGCGGACCAAACGCCATGTCCTCCCCGTATACGCCCAGGTAGTTCGTTTTCCCCGCCGCTGCCCGACTGCCGGGCGCACCATACGTCGGCGGCATCTGGGCGATCAGCTGCCGGTTGTGCGGACTGTCCCACGGTTCGTCCAAGCGGAATTGATCGTACAGCCCCTGCTGCTCCAGGAACGGCAGCACATGCACCCGCCAACTCAGCAACGCTCTCCCTTCCGCATCCGTGTTGTACGCGGCCGGAAAACGGCCAAACGTGTCGTGGTAGTTGTGCATGGCCAGCGCCAGCTGCTTCAGATGGCCGGAACCCTGAGCCCGCCGGGCAGCTTCGCGCGCCGAGGATACGGCAGGCAGCAGCAACCCGACCAGCATCCCCGCGGTGCTGAAATCGGCTCGCACCTGAATCTCCAGACGATTGTCCTGCCGCACTGGCCGTAAGCCCTCTTCGATCGTATCGGCAACCCGAAACATGTACCGGCGCATGGCCTGTTCCGAGGGGTCCTCGGCATCCGCTGGCCAGTCCTGCATGACTTGGGCCAGCAGCATCTGTTTCCCGAACCCCAAAGCCTGGACGACGGCCGTTTCCAGCTGTTCGGCCGCGGCCGCATCGGTGGCCAGCAAGTGCAGTCGGGTACCCGCGGGAGGTGTGCGGTGTTCCGAGCCGAAATCCACGGTGGCGATCACCGCGGTCAGCTGTTCGAGTCCCGTCCGCAACGGCTGCAACGGCGGCGGGATCGGAACCTCGGCCGTCAGCTGCCGAAGCAGATCGTGCAGCGGCGTCACCGCCACCACGGCCGTCACCTGATGCTCCATCGACGTGCTGGCCAGCAATTCGAGCAGCGGGCTGCTGGCGTCCCGGGCCGTGATCATCGCCCGTAACAACGGCTCGGAACCGACCAATAATGTCTGGGGGTCGATTTGGCAGAAGCTGGCTCCGCCCGGCCACGGCGCTTGCCGATAGGGCACCTCGTCCACCGTGGCCGGCTCCGTGCCTGCCAGCCACGCCTCCGCCAAGGTTTGCGGTTCCTGAAAGCGGAGAATGATGCCCCAATCCGGCTCGCTTTCCGGAGTCGGGACCCCGGCGAGAACGAGCACGGTTTCCAAAGTCAGCGGGTCGAACCCCCATTCCCGTTCGGCTTCGACCTGAATCACTTCCCAGGGCAGCAGTTCCAGTTCCGGCGATTTCAACCAGCGTTGCGGATGCATGACCACGGCCGCAACCGCGTTGGCCGGGACATGGGAAAGCTCCAGTGGCTCATTCGCATTCCCCGTGGGCGGGGCGAATCCTGCCACGAGCCAGCCGAAACACAACAGCCATTTCGCGTGCGTGCCGAACATCGTCAGCTTCCCCTTTCTCGATAAAAACGACAACCAATTCTACACAGAACCCCCAGACAGAGGTAAAACAAAGGGAGCACCGGGCGATTGAGCGATCAGGGCAACTGAACCGCTTCGCCACCCGCCTTCGACGCGATGGCGCCCCAGACCCCGTACACCGACGGGCCGGTGTAGTCTTGAGGCCGATTCTGGTCCGCCAAGAGCGGCGAGCCGATCACCGTGTTGGTCGGATCCCCCGCATCGATCGAATCGGTGATGAAACGGGTGGCGCCGTCTCCCATCACCACGTTGACACCGCCCGGATGACGGCTGCTGGCGGATACCATGGCCCAATCTTCCCCCCGGTTGCCGCAACTGGGCGAGTTCGGGGGCAGCATGGGGTGCCACAGGGTGTACGGGGTACGCGAGTCGCCCCACCGCCAGCCGATTTGCCACCCCCCGGTTTCGACGTTCCCCGTCAATTGAGCATCGGGTCCCACGCGAGCCAAGCAGATCGCCGGAGGAGCGCTGTTGTAGGCTCCCACGTCCGTTGCAATGGCCTCCCTCACTTGGCGGCTGCCGCGAACCCCAATCACCGCCTCGGAAATCATCATCGTATTGCTCAAACCGTCCGTCACCGAGGCCGAGTTGATTGTGACCCGTTCGCCATTGCCGAACATCCCGCGAGACTCGTGCCACCACCAATCCAGCCATTGGTCACCCCGGTTGACTTGGTAACTGATGGGCGTCTTACCGTCATTCAAGGGCATGACGCTACTCGCCAGACCGTCCGACGGACAAACCAAACCGCTCATCCACGTGCGGGTCACGTGGGTGTTGTGCCAGGGCCGCTCAATGCCGATATGCGTCTCCATCATCTCGTCGTACAGAGGCTGTTCTTCGATAAACGGCAGCAGCAGCACGGCGTAACTCCAACGCTCCCATCCGCCGCCTTTCCCCCTAAACAGAGGGTCGTGCGTGGCGGACGGGAACCGGCCATGCGTATCGTGGAAATTGTGGGTGGCCAGCCCCAATTGCTTCAAATTGTTCCCACACTGCGCCCGCCTCGCCGCTTCACGAGCCGCCTGGATCGCCGGCAGCAGCAGCGCGACCAGAATGCCGATGATGGCGATCACCACCAACAACTCCACCAGCGTAAAACCTGTTCGCTTGTTCATCAGAAAGACCTCCGCAAGCCAAAGAAAAGAGTTTTCCTGCGCGCGTCACGGAACTTCGGCCTTCCCGCCGGTCCGGCTGATTGGAACAGCCCGCAAGCGGAGCTACAAACCGCCCGAATAGGGGTTTTAGCCGTCATGCCGTCGCCGAGACGCTTCGGCAGGCAAATCAAAAACACACTCACGCCACGCCGCCCCCCCGGTTGTGCTGATAAGCATGAGGTCGAACGTATTGCTCTCGGTCAAAAGCCACCGCGAATCGGACCGGTGACTTGGTCTTTTCTGAAATCAGGATGAGTAATATCGAATCTCTGCGTTCAATTCTGAAGCTGATCGGACCGGTTGTCAATAGACGACCCGCGTGATTCGGGAACGCGTGGTGCAGAAACGGCCGCTCGGCACGTCCCACGGGCCTTTCCAAAAAAAATTTCCGTTCGTGCTTGAAATCTACATGCCGATGTGTAGAATGTACGGCGGAGGGAAGAGAGATGCTACCGAAAACGGCCGAATACGGATTGCGAGCGATTGTCTGCCTGGGACGGGAGACGGCGGGACGCCAGTCTGCCGACGAGATCGCCAAATTGACTCAGGTCCCCCGACGTTACCTGCACAAGGTGTTGCAGGACTTGGGCAAGGCGGGTCTGGTGGCTTCGCAATCGGGTCCGGGCGGCGGTTATTCGCTGGCCCGCGCTGCCGCGTCGATCACGATTTTGGACGTGGTCAACGCTGTGGGCCGAATCGAGCGGGTGCGTGTCTGTCCGCTGGGCTTGCGGTCGCACAGTGATTTGTGCCCGCTGCACCGGGAGGTGGACAAGGCTTACGCGATGGTTGAAGCCGCTTTTGGCCGGGTGACGATCGCCCAAGTGCTGAGCGCCTCTCAATTTCCTCTTCCTTTGTGTGATGCCTCACCGCTGATCGAAGCGGTGGGCGAGTAATTGAGTGCCCGGGGTCGAGAGAACAAGGTTTCCAGTCGAGGAGAGCCAGGAATGCAAGCTGTGGAGATGTTTTGTTATCAGTGCGAGCAGACGGCCCGCAACACGGGCTGCACGGAAATCGGGGTCTGCGGCAAGGATCCGGAGACGGCCGCTTTGCAGGACCTGCTGGTCCATGCGACGAAGGGTGTGGCGAAGTACGCGCACCGGGCCCGGCAGCTGGGGAAGCGTGCGGCGGAGGTGGATCGTTTTGTGATTCGGGCGTTGTTTGCCACGGTGACCAACGTGGACTTCGACCCGGTTCGCCTGGAGATGCACTTGCAGGAAGCGTCCCGTTATCGGGACCAGGCGCGGCAGTTGTATGAAGGGGCCTGCCGGGAGCGGGGCGAGTCGCCGGAGCGGCTGAACGGGCCCACGACCTGGCAGCCGGCCGCCCGTTTGGAGGAACTGGTCGGCCAGGGTCGGCTGGTTTCTTTGACCAGTCGCCAGAATGGTCTGTCCGAGGACCTGGTGGGTTTGCAGGAGTTGGTGCTGTACGGTTTGAAGGGCGTTGCGGCTTATGCCGAACACGCTGCGACTTTGGGCCGGGAGCGGGACGACGTGTACGCCTGTTTCCACGAGTGCCTGGATTTCCTGACGCAACCGAAGCCTGGGGTCGACGAATTGCTGGGCTGGGCCTTGCGGGTTGGCGAGTTGAACCTGCAGGTGATGGAACTGCTGTACGAGGCGAACACGGGTTCGTATGGCAAGCAGCAGCCGACGGCGGTGCGGATCACGCCGGTCAAGGGCAAGTGCATTTTGGTTTCGGGCCACGACTTGGCGGATTTGGCTGAGCTACTTCGGCAGACCGAGGGGACGGGGATCAACGTGTACACGCACGGCGAAATGCTGCCCTGCCACGCCTATCCCGAGTTGAAGAAGTACCCGCACCTGGTGGGCAATTACGGCGGTGCCTGGCAGGATCAGAAGCGGGAATTCGCGGCCTTCCCCGGGGCCATCTTGATGACCACCAACTGCATCCAGAAGCCCAAGCCGGATTATCAGGATCGGATTTTCACCAGTGGTCTGGTGGCCTGGCCGGGCGTCCGGCACATAGGTCCCGAGCGGGATTTTCGGCCGGTGATCGAAGCGGCCCTGGCCGCGCCGGGGTTTGCCGAGGACGAAGAGGAGAAGACGATCCTGGTCGGCTTCGGTCACGATGCCGTACTGGGCGTGGCGGACAAGGTGATCGAGGCGGTCAAGGCCGGGCAGATCCGGCATTTCTTCCTGGTGGGCGGTTGCGACGGCGCCGAATCGGGACGGAATTACTATACGGACTTTACCCAAGCCGTACCCGACGATTGCCTGATCCTGACCTTGGCCTGCGGCAAGTACCGTTTCAACAAGTTGGAGTTCGGCGAGATTGGCGGCATCCCGCGTTTGTTGGACGTCGGCCAGTGCAACGACGCGTACTCGGCCATCAAGATCGCCTCGGCGCTGGCCGGTGCGTTCGACTGTGGTGTGAATGACTTGCCCCTGTCCATGGTGCTCAGCTGGTACGAGCAGAAGGCGGTGGCGATCCTGTTGACGCTGCTGCATCTGGGCATTCGCAACATTCGTTTGGGCCCGCGGTTGCCCGCCTTTGTCACCCCGCCGGTGCTGGACGTGCTGGTGGACAAGTTCAATATCATGCCGATCAAGACACCGGAAGAGGACCTGACCACGATCCTGGGCTGAGCCGGTGCCGGTTGGCGGGTCGGCCGAGCCGGCACCGGGAAGGTGCCGGCCGGCTGCCCGCGGCCGCCACCCGACTCGTCCCGCTCGCTTCGGGCGGCTCGTTTGTCGGGTATTCCTGACCCAAAATTGGTAAGCATTCGAGGAGAGAAGAGCAGATGAGGCCGACCGAGATCCTGAATCAGGAGCACCGCGTGATCGAGCGTGTGCTCGATTGTCTGGAGAAGATGGCGGAGGACGCCGAGCGTGAGCAGCGGATCGACGCGGAGGCAGCCACGCAAGCCATCGATTTCTTCCGCCATTTCGCCGACGGCTGCCACCACGCGAAAGAAGAGAACCAGCTGTTCCCCGCCATGGAGCGGAAGGGCTTTGATCCCCACTCGGGGCCGGTCGGCGTGATGCTGTACGAACACACGGTGGGCCGGGCCATGGTCCGCGGGATGGAGCACGAAGTCGGTCAGCAAGCCCGGGGCGTTGCCGAGG
>SLMF01000015.1 GCA_007133715.1 Planctomycetaceae bacterium | reverse complement strand
CGGACAAGGCCAAGGTCAACTGGGACCTCGTGCTGCAAACCGATGCCAAACCGCGTCAAGGCGATTGGGACAAATTGATGATGCTGGTCGGACGTGCCATGCCGGTCGTCGAGAAACAGTTACTGGCTGCTGAGAAAACGATGCTGGTGGTCTACGCTGGTTTGCTCGCCCGATATGACCGGATGGAACTGCTTAGTGACCTATCCCAGAAGGTTGGACGCACGGGTGGAATTCCCGGCCTATGGCTGCTGCTACCCGGCGACAGCCAGGCCATGATCGACGGTAAGCCGGTGCCGCTGATCGGGCCTGGGCAACGGACCCGCATCCCGGAGAGTTGGTTACAGAACCTGCATCGCGCCAATGGGAACGGAGAGACGCATCGATGATCGACCCTAAAGCCCTACTCACCGATCTGCAAAGCTTGCTAAAGCGACTGGAAGCAGACCTGCTCGATCGCAGCGAATCCGATGAGGTGCCGGACGTGGGGCGGACCCTGCATGCGGAATTTGAGCGTGCCAAGCAAGCGGAACGCACGGTGGCGAACTATGAAGACTGGCGCAACGATGCGATAACCCAAGCGGCGGCAGCGTGGGTGTTGTCCTGTGTGTTCGTCCGGTTCCTCGAAGATAACCTGCTGACCTCCTCGCCACGAATTGCCGGGCCAAAGGAGCGGCTTCAAATGGCTCGGGACGAGCACGAGATCTATTTTCGCCAGCACCCTCGGGAGACCGATCGCGACTATTTGCTGGCCGTGTTTGATGAGTTGGCCGAACTGCCTGGAGCAAAGGATGTGTTCGGCGATCACAACCCGATTCGCGAATTGCCAACTTGGTTATCGGGCGATGCGGCTTGCGAGTTGCTGCGGTTTTTTCAGAAGATCAACGCAAACACGGGCGATCTGATCCACGATTTTACCGATCAACAGTGGGACACGCGGTTCCTTGGTGACTTATATCAGGAACTATCGGAGGCCGCTCGCAAAAAATTCGCTTTGCTACAAACACCTGAGTTTGTGGAAGAGTTCATCCTCGACCGAACTCTTGACCCAGCCCTCGACGAGTTCGATCTTGTTACGCCTGCTGTAACCGATAGCCAAGGGAAGCCGATCACGGAAAGAGGTTTTCGGATGATCGATGCAGCTTGTGGAAGCGGTCACTTCCTGATTGGGGCATTTCCTCGAATCCTTAAGCGCTGGCACAAGCAGGAGCCTTCCGCAAAGATCTGCAACCTTGTGCAAAACACCCTCAACTGCATTCATGGTGTCGACGTGAATCCTTACGCCATCGCGATAGCTCGTTTCCGTCTCTTGCTTGCTGCTCTCCGTGCGTGTGGCATCCAGCAACTCCGCGAAGCTCCTGCATTCCAATTCAATTTGGTTTGCGGTGATTCACTGCTGCACGCCCCCTTGCGGAGTGGGCAGAGAGTTCTCGATTGGGAGCTGACGACGGACGATTCGGAGTGTGAACACGCATACCAGAGCGAGAATCTACTCACCCTTAAACGCATTCTGCGCTCTGGAATCTACCACGCCGTCGTTTCTAATCCACCGTATATTGTACCGCGTGATCAGCAGCTAAAGGTACGTTACCGTAGACGGTACTCGGCCTGTTATGACCAATATTCGCTTGCTGCCCCATTTATGCAGCGATTGTTTTCGCTAGGGGTAGATTCAGCATTCATCGGCCAGATTACAACTGCCTCTTTCTGCAAGCGAGAGTACGGAAAGAAGCTTGTGCAGGAATGGTTGCCCAAGATTGACCTTACGACAGTCGTTGATTCAAGCGGTGCCTACATTCCCGGACACAACAATGCAGGTGAGGGCACGACAACAATAATACTATTCGGCCGAAATCAACGACCACTCAGCCGGACAGTACGAGTTGCCATGGGGTTGCGTGCTGAACCCGGCGTTCCAGAGAACCCGGCTCAGGGTAAGGTTTGGCTTTCCATCTTGCGTCAACTCGATGATCCCAAATCAAAATCTGAGTTTATAACTGTCTGTGATGTGCCCAGAGAACGATTTACCAAACACCCTTGGGCGATTGGCGGCGGCGGGGCCGCTGAGCTCAAGGAGCAATTGGACAGCTCCTGCGAACTGAAACTGGGCAACATCTCATCTGCTATCGGCCGCGGCGCTCACACAGGTGAGGACGATGTTTACGTTGCCACGAAGAAAACGCTCTTGCGGCGTCGCTTGCCTTCATCGCAAATAGTTCCATTTGTTGCGGGTGACGCGGTCCGGGATTGGCTGGTTGACTCTTCGCAAGCTATCGCCTTCCCCTATTCACGGGACTTGACGGTTCTAACAGAACCTGCCGCCCAATGGCTTTTAAGAGTGCTGTGGAGTTATCGAAATCAATTGTGGAACCGTGTCGAAGGCGCTGGCACACATCGAACGATCGGTTTGACTTGGTACGAGTTCTCTCGGTTTCATCCAGAACGATTCGTGGGTCGGTGCATCACTTATGGTGAAATTGCAAGCCATAATCACTTCTCTGTCGATTCTGGATACAAGATATACAATCGCACAGCCCCGGTAATAAAGCTAAGGGGGCGTATTGATGAGGCTGATCTTCACGGTATTGTAGGTATCCTCAATAGTTCGACTGCCCTGTTCTGGGGACGGCAGACCCTGTTCCCAAAGGGCGGGTTTTCGGGCGGAAAATGGGAAGAACGTCTTGTCTGGAATAGCAAGAACTTGACCCATTTTCCGCTTCCAATCGAGCGGCCTCTGCAAATCACGCTTAGCGTTTTGAATGGAGCGAAGGCTCTGACCGCACTCCTACCGCATACCCTGTTGTCCAATGCAGAGATGATTCCAACTCGCGAGGAATCGGCTGAGCTTGCAAAGCAGTGGGACGTTGCTCGGAAGTTTTTGTTTTATGGTCAGGAGGAGCTCGATTGGAAGTGCTATCAGCTCTATGGGCTTATAGATCAGGACCTAACCTACAAACATGAAGAGGTTCTCATCGAGCTTGGCGAACGCGCTTTCGAGATCGTAATGGCGCGTAAGATTCTCGACAGCCAACTTGAGACAACTTGGTTCGCCAGGCACGGTGCTATCCTTGTTACAGAAATACCGGAGCACTGGCCGGAGGACTATCGTCGCGTCGTACAACGGCGAATCGAGGTGCTTGAGACAAACAGTGATATCAACCTCATCGAGCGTCCCGAATATAAACGCCGTTGGGTTAGTACATCTTGGAGTGTTCAGTTTGAAAATGCACTGCAGGCGTGGCTGCTAGATCGTCTTGAAAGCTACTTTGACTTCGATGGACGGATGAACGATGAGGGCAAGACAACTGCGAGGCTCGACATTTCCCTCACCACCGTAGCCAGAATCGCCGATGTGGCCAATCAAGATGGAATCTTCATGGAAGTTGGTGAACTGTACCGTGAAGATCCTGCATTCGACGTCCAGCGCCTGGTCGCGGAACTGGTACAAGCCGAGAGTGTTCCGCTCTTGCCGGTTCTTCGTTACAAGCCATCTGGACTCCGCAAACGGGCGGAATGGGAGAAGACCTGGGACTTGCAACGACGAGAAGATGCCATCGACGCCCGTACTACGTTGCCGCACAACGATCCGCAGTACCTGACCGAAGATCAAGCTCGCGACCTGAAGCGTCATGAGATAGGCGACATTCCCGTCCCTCCGAAATACACCAGTGCCGATTTTCTCTCGTCGGGTGGGGCACGCTACTGGGCGTTGCGCGGCAAGTTAGACGTGCCCAAGGAACGCTGGATCAGCTTCCCGCACTGCGAAGGCCCGGACGGGACATTGGTGATCGCCTGGGCGGGCTACGACCACCTACAACTGGCGCGAGCGATCAGCGCCTACTACGTCGAGATCCAGGAGCATCTGGGCGGCCGAGACGACCCGCGTCTGGTCCCATTGCTGGCCTGCGTCATCGAACTGTTGCCCTGGCTACGACAGTGGCACAACGACATCGACCCCGACTTCGACCAGCGCATGGACGAATTCTTCGAAGGCTTCGTCGCCGAAGAAGCCAAAGCTCTGAACATGACGATCGACGAAGTAAAAAGATGGCAACCGCCGACGCGAACGGGCGGCAGACGACAGAAAGGCGGGAAGGCGTGATTTCAAATGTTTTTGCAATGGCTTTACGAGTGACGGTGATCAGATGATAATTTGGCATAGAACAAGAGAGACGATGAGTTAACGTTCAGAAAAGTCAACGAAACAACATCATGGAAAGCCGTGACCCCGATGACCAATAGCTTCAATCAGGAACAAGAGTCGCAGCAGTTGTTTAACGACTTGCTGGTTCTGTCCAGGCTGTCATCCGAAAAGGTGAAAGCACTCGGTGATCGTTTGGAACAGCACTCAGGATTTCTTTCCGTCGAGCGTCTCGCTTTGGCGGCTTTTCCTGAATCCGAAGAAGCCGGAGCCGTGGAACGCCTCGTTCTGGGGCTTAACCCGTCTGCGATCCAACCAGTAATCGAAATGGTCGAGCAATGGCGAAATTCCAATGAGCGTGCGAAGGGACTGATGACGGACGAGCGATTTGGATTTCTCCGGGAAAAACTGCCACTGTTGGTGCGTCGGTCGCCTGCAGTCACGCGAACTCGAAAAGCCAGTGCTCTGCAAACCGTGACTGGCAACGAGATAATGGGAGTCATGTTCGTTTGTGATGCACGGCCGGTCTATAATGAAAATCGCGACGATATCGACGGGTACGTGCCACTTGCCACGATGAAGATTTTGTATCAGCGTCAGAATGCAGATTCCGAGGAGATTGAATTTGTGATGACTCCGGAAGAGATCGACTTGCTCATCGAGCGTGCGCAACAAGCTCGCGCGAAGATTCAGGTGCTCAACCGGAAACTGGGCGCATGGCTTCCCAATGGCACCGCAGGAGGTCAGTCATGAGTGGTATATCTTCGGCTATCCCTTCCAGGAAGCAATGGGAAAAGAAGCGCAACTGGCAAATGCATCGGCGGCGAAAGCGACCCTACTTCAAACCGCAGTTGTCTGATGAAGAGTCATGGACGCGGCGAAAGCCAGACCACGTTTTCATTACTTACCAAGATATTTCTGGCGGGAAACTTTCTCTTGAAGAGGGCGATATTGTCGTTATGGACGAGAGCGTTTCAGAGGACGGCGAGTTTCGGTTTGGCAATCGCGTTGTCGTCCAGATCAAGCAGTCAGATTACCTCAAACTTTCCGAGACGGGCCTGATATCATCGGCAGCAGTTTTGAGGCAATACAAGAAGGCTGAAGAAGTTCTGCGGTCTCATATCGCAGTCTGTATGCCAGGCAGCTCGTCACGCGGGAACTTCGGTACGGATTTCTTTCGGCGGCTACAGCACGAAAGCATCGCCAATCCATCGGCAGGACCCTCAGGCGGCTTGAAATGCACGGTCGCGTCAGATTGGCTTGACGATCCTACCCGGATTCTCGAACGACTTGAATCGCAGGATCTTTCGGTTTCGGAGCAACGAAAAGCAATTGCCCACGCCGAGAGTTTGGCGTTTACGGGGTCAGAGTTAGAGCGACTTCTGACATTTTACGATGGTTGGATCGAGGCGAGACGGTTCACGGAAGAGGACGAGGAGATCACCGCGGTTTGCGCGGCAATTCGCAAGTACTGTATGAACATGGATTCCAACCGTTATTCCCGCTACACTGGATGGCTTGTTCCTTCCACGACCGCCCGGGTTCACCAGGACGTTGACCTTGAGCTGACCAAGGGTGCTTACTGGCACCTTCGATATGTAACCAGGGAATCTGATGATCGATTGCGCGCGCTTCAGACCGTGCTCGCCGATGAAGCGTGTGATTACATGAAGCCACGGTTGATGTTGGACAAGAACTACGCTTCGATCACGAAGTTCGCGATTGTCGCGTGTTTGTTGATTGATGCTCGACAAGGGAGCGATGAACCATCTCGTCGAGTTTGGTCGCGGAAGGCAGATCTTTCCATGGCATGGTTTGATCGCCTTGTCCGGTTTGAACTCGGTAAGGCCGTTGAGTCGATTGGGAAGCGAGACGTGGAATTTGCCAGCAGGCTGAACGAGCTTGTCGAAACCCTTGATCGAAGGGGCGATTGATTGCCGGCAATTCAGCTTTCAAATACTGCGGCGACGTTGGCACCGTATGACGTGGTTGCGTCCGGGGCGCTGAACCTGCCGACCCATGCGATGTTGTTCGTTGGGGATTCAATACGCACGGACGTGACGGCAACGACGACCATCCCCGTTTCGCACATGAAACCCCCACTGGGCGACGAAGAAAGTACTGTTCAATTCGTCGGATCTGCGGAGTTGAACGCGGAGGAGCGTCGGCTGGTCAAAGACTTCGTCGATACACAGCGGCGCAGTGTGTCCGCGTTGAAGCTCCGTGAGAGAATCGACCAATATGTGATTCATCAAGGGGCTGATGAAGTCAGCCCCGACGATACTCTGCCACGTTTCAGTTGCGCAACCTACGTGACCCATGCTTACGAACAGGCTGCGATACAGTTGATCGACAGCCTGATTCCGATGAAGACTCTCGAAGACTTGAAGCAAATATACACCGATCCGATGCTGCTTGCGGCACTCGACAACCCTGCCAAGCGTGTTCGAATCGGTATCGGATCGGGAACTAGCTGGCCGATAATCATGGTTGGCTATCTCTTGCACTCACTGTCTCGTTCTCCCGCTGAAGTGCGAGCAACTCCATATCGTCCTAGAGACGGTGACGAGTTTTTTCCAAGAAATCCACCACCCCTCCCACTGACAACTGACAACTGACAACTGACCAATGACAAGTGAGCAATGACCAATGAGGGAACCGAAATATGACACAATCAACTGCGACCGCACGACGGCCTCGCGTGCCCAAGCCGCCACCGGAGGTACTTACCTTGGAAGAGGCGGCCGCGTATTTACGAGCCTCGGAGGCGGATGTGGTCGAGTTGGCCACACAACACGGGTTGCCTGGGCGGAATATCCATGACCAGTGGCGTTTCCACAAATTGGGGCTTGTCAACTGGCTGCTGCGTCCTTCTGCCAACGATCGGCTACTGAGCCATGCCGGCGCGATGGCCGATGATTCGGACCTGGAAGCCATGTGGGAGAAGATCTGCCAGGAACGCGGCCGGCCGATGGTCGAGGAGTCAGAATGATAACAAGCCTTGAGCGCGAAGGAACGAAGTGATGGCTGAACTCTCATTGAATAAGGTCTCGATTGACGGGTTTCGCGGATTGCGAAACCTGTCGCTCGACGGACTTGGTCCGTTGAACATCTTGGTCGGTGACAACAACTCTGGAAAGACTAGCGTACTGGAAGCGCTGTCGATTCTTTGCAATCCGTACCATCCTTACGAATGGTTGGCGATGGTGCGTCGACGCGACTTCGGGGGCCTGGATGAAACGAGAGTTCAATCACTCCGATGGTGTTTTCGCCAGACCGGCCAATTGGTTGACCCTGACTTCATGTTCGATGGTCACTGCGAGATGACGTGCATGGGGAAATTTCCTCTGCGTAAACTGACGGTTGAGTACAAGGACATTGTTGGTGAACCGAGCGCAAGAGAAATGGAGCGAATGCGTCGCTTTCGTCGTGGTTCGAGAGCCTCCTTGGAGATGGAAGAAGAATGGAGAGGCGCCGAGATTACCCATTATGCCGAGTTCGATCCCGAGGCTTCTAATGGTGATCTCGCTCAATCCGGCACGATATCCACGAACGAACCGATTGTAATCCAACTCTGGGAAGAGGACCCAATGGTCGGCCGACCTTATCGACCCCAGCGGAAGGGGAATTTGGCGACAGACACGCTAACTCCGTACTCGTATCAACTCAATCGGCTTCAAGTACGATCTCACTCGTTCGCATCTCTGGCTGCTTCGAAGGAAGGTCGTCACAACGTGATAGAACTGATCACTGAGTTTGACTCGGACATTCTTGACATCGACATTTTGTCACTTCGCGGTCGGGATCCTGCAATCTACCTGCGACACAAAACGCTTGGTCCTGCGCCACTGTCGATCTTTGGCGATGCGTTGCGTCGAGCCGTCTTGTTGGCCAGCACGCTGCACATGCTCAAAGGTGGTGGCATCTTACTGATCGACGAACTCGAAACGGGAATTCACGTCAGCGCGTTGGCGGGCGTGTTCGCATGGCTTGCGAACGCAGCACAGCACTTGAATGTCCAGGTCATCGCCACAACTCACAGCCTGGAAGCCGTCGACGCGATCGCTCAATCCATGACGGATCGAATCGACGACTTGGTCACGTTTCACCTGAAGCAAACCGAGCGTGAAACGATTGCGAGGCGGATACCCGGCGAACTGTTGCTTCGATTACGGTGTGAAAGCGGATTGGATGTGAGGTAATCCATGCGAAAGTACGGGTATGTTGTTGTCGAAGGCCCCCACGATGTCGAATTCGTGTACCGACTGCTGAGTCCATTCGGGTTCAAACGCGTGCAATGGATGAAGCACCTAGATCCCTTCATGTCTCCCCTCGTGCCTACGACATTTCCACATGGCGGAGACTTGCAGAAGCGAGTTCCGGTTCCGCTGTTTCTGCAGAACCAGTCACATGCAGTTGCAGTCCGTAGTGCGATTGGCGATTCGCGTCTGGTCGAGACATTGGATGAAGGCAGGACTGGCATCAACCTGAATTCCGATTTCGATTTGATGACCGGCGTGGGAGTCATCCTGGACACGGATCGCGAAATACCGGCGGCGGATCGATACAAGGCAATCAAGTCCGGTTTGGCGGCCAAAGGCTTCACGTTGCCAAATGGGCCGGGAACGGTCGCTACGGGACCGCCGCGAATCGGTGCGTTTGTGCTGCCCGATAACAACAGCGTCGGGAATTTGGAAGATCTGCTGATCGAATGTGCTACAACGGCGTACCCGAGCCTTCTGAGTACCGCAAAGACGCACGTGGAAGCGACGAAGAACGATCCAACGCTTCAGGAGGGCGACGGCGAAGATCTCACCAAGACGCCTGTCTACAACAAAGCTGTCGTGGGTTCGATCGGGGCCGTGCTTCGGCCTGGAAAGGCAGTGCAAGTCTCCCTGCAAGACAATCGTTGGCTGCGCGATAACACCCTGCAAATTCCCCGTGTGAAGGCTGTCCAGGATTTCCTCGTCAGCCTCCTGGATTTGGTGTAACCACTGACCACTGACCACTGACCACTGACCACTGACCACTGACCACTGACAACTGACAACTGACCAATGACCAATGACCAATGACCAATGACCAATGACCAATGACAAGTGACCAATGACAAGTGACCAATGACCCTAATCAAAGAACTGATCGACATCCCGGAACGGGTCCAGAAGGGCGATTACGTCCTGCGTCTGGTTGAGGACATCGCTCGACCCGAGGTGGTGTTGAAGGATTATGTCGTCACCGAGGAGTTGGCCAAGCTGTTCGACGAGGCGTTGACGCTGATTCGCGCGGCCGTGGAGAAGCGCAGCAGCCAGGCGGTTTACCTGCACGGGAGTTTCGGCAGCGGCAAGAGCCATTTCATGGCCGTGCTGCACCTGATCCTGGCCGGGCACCCGGCGGCCCGCGCCATCCCGGAACTGGCCTGGGTGATCGCGAAGCACAACAGTTGGCTGGCCGGCCGACGGTTCCTGCTGGTCCCGTACCACATGATCAATGCCCACGACATGGAGTCCGGCATCCTGGGCGGATACGTGGATTTCATTCGCGGCAAATACCCGGACGCTCCGACGCCCCCTGTGTACGTCTCGGCGGCGATCATCGCCCAGGCCGAGGCCGAGCGTGCCAACTATGGGGACGAGCTGTTTTTCAGACGCCTGAACGCCGGCCAGGGCAGCGGCGATGGCTGGGGCGAACTGGAATCGTCCTGGGACACTGCCTCCTTCGAGCAGGCGGCTGCCGCGCCGCCCGATTCCGAGCCCCATCTGCGACTGGTCAGCACGCTGCTGAAGACGGTGGCGTCGTCGCACGCCGAAGTCGTCAGTCATCGGGGCGGGAACTTCGTGCGTTTTGACAAGGGCTTGTCGTTGATCAGCCAGCATGCCAAGAGCCTGGGTTACGACTCGTTGATCCTGTTCCTGGACGAGCTGATCCTGTGGCTGGCGACCAAATCTGCCGACTTGGGGTTCGTCAAGACCGAGGCGGCGAAGCTGACCAATCTGAAAGAAGCTCACTCCGTAGATCGGCCGATCCCGATCGTCAGCTTTGTGGCTCGGCAACGGGATCTGCGGGAACTGATTGGCGATCACGTGCCTGGAGCTGAAAAGCTTAGTTTCAGCGACTCGCTGGACTGGCAGCAGGGCCGCTTCGACACGATCACCCTGGAGGATCGCAACCTGCCGGCCATCGCCGAAAAACGGGTTTTGAAATGCCGGGATCAGACGGCTAAGGACGAAATGGACGCGGCGTTCGAGCGGACAGCGCGGATGAAGGACAACGTGATGAGCATTCTGCTGACTCGCGAAGGGGATCGGCAGATGTTCCGCAAGGTCTACCCGTTCAGCCCGGCGCTGGTCCAAACCTTGATCGCCGTATCCAGCGTCCTGCAACGTGAGAGGACCGCGCTGAAGGTGATGGTGCAGTTGCTGGTCGATCATCGCGAGACACTGGAGTTGGGGGAGATCATCCCGGTGGGTGATCTGTTCGATGTGGTGGCCCACGGCGACGAAGCGTTCAGCCAGGAGATGGCGATCCATTTCGACAACGCCAAACGCCTGTACCATCAGAAACTGCTGCCGATGCTGGAGCAGCAACACGGTATCCGCCGCGAGGATGTCGAGCGTTTGCCGTTTCGCGATCCTAAACGTACTGCGTTCCGCAACGACGATCGGCTGGTAAAGACGCTGCTGCTGTCGGCGCTGGTTCCTGAAGTCGAATCGCTCCGCGGGCTGAACGCCGAAAAACTGGCGGCCCTGAACCACGGCACAATCAAATCGCCGATTCCCGGCAAGGAAGCGGGCGAGGTCTTGCGGCGTTGTCGGGCCTGGGCGGCCAATGTCGGGGAGATTCGCATCGGCGAGGAACTGAATCCGACGATTTCGGTGCAGTTGTCGAGCGTGGACACGGAAAGCATCATCGAACAGGCACGCCGCGAGGACAACCAGGGCAATCGTATTCGCCGTGTGCGGCAGATGCTGTTCGAGCAAGTTGGCATCGAGGGCGAGGGTGAATTCGAGCAGTATCACGAGTTCTGGTGGCAGAACACGAAACGATCCTGCAAGGTGTTGTTCCGCAACATCCGGGAATTGCCGGATTCGTCGCTAGAGAACGAGGAAGCGGACTGGAAACTGATCATCGACTTTCCGTTCGACGAAGCCGGACACGGCCCGCGTGACGATCTGAGCGTGACCCAGCGGTTCATGCAGAACCGTCCGCAAGGGACGAAGACCCTGTGCTGGCTGCCGTCGTTCTTCAGCACCGAGGCGCAGAAAGATCTGG
>SLMF01000209.1 GCA_007133715.1 Planctomycetaceae bacterium | reverse complement strand
CTCTGCCCCGAGGATCTCCCTTGGTTACTCCGCGCGCGGGAGTAAATCGGCTCGTTGAACGCCCAGCGGGAGGCACCGGCAACGCCAGCCTGCCGGCGCCTCCGGCTGGGTGTTAAACGAGCTGCGGAATTGTGCCATCCTCAACCGCGTGCGGTATAAGGGAATTGTTGGGGGCCCTTTCTTCCGGAACGTCCCGTGTTAAAGCGGGTTCAGGCGCACGAGCAGACGCGGGACGAGCAGGAGATCAGCCCCCTGGCTCCGTGAGCTAGGCATTGCCACGCCATGGAACGCAACTCGGGGTCAGCCGCGGGGGCATCGCACAGCGAACGGAACTCAGGGGGCGAGCTCAATCAGAGTTCAGAACTAAGCCCCTGGAATCGCCGCTCGGCACTGTTTCGCACACGCGCGGCAGTGTTGGGCGCAGGCGACGCAGGCCGCATCCTCCGAGTGCTGCTCGCACGCTTCGGCACAGCGTTCACACGCTTCGGCACAGACCGCTTTCATCGCCTCGGTCAGGGGCCCGTTCCGAGCCGAGACGCTGGAGCACGCTCCGCAGATGTCGGCGCAGTCCAGACACAGGCGGATACACTCTTTGCGACCCGGTTCGTCCAAGCAAGCCACCGCACAGGCCAAGCAGGCAGTCCGGCAATCGCGGCAATCAACGCAACACACCGATTCGGCCGTCGCCTCGTCGCGGGCGGACGCGGTCAATCCGGCCGCACCGGCCAGCAAGCCGGCCGTCCCACCAAGCATCGTTCGACGATCCATAAGATTCTCCTTCTTAGGTAAGTTTCGCGGGAATCGCGTGCCGCGAGCAGGCAATCCATTATTTCGGGTTGCATGGGTTGGCACGGTCGAGTTACTTCGTCAGGAACCGACGTCCGGGGCGATTCTCGCTGTTTCTTCGATCAAACACAGACCACGTTCCAGCAGGATCGCCACACAGCTGTCCACGATACGGTACGGCACGTGGTTTCCCACTCGTCGGCGGGCGACGATCCCTTTGTCTTGGAGCCGCGCCAGCTGGTTCGAGACCGCTTGCGGCTTCAGTTCCAGGGCATCTGCCAGTTCGCTGGTACAAGCCTCGCCCTGCCGGGCGAGTTCATGCAGGAGTCGCAGACGGGTATCGTTGGCCAGCACGACGAACAGGTTTTCCAGCGCCAGGGCCTGTTCATGGCTCATCAGGGGCCGTTGTTTCAGGCCCGGTTTCGGGGTACAGGCCGGGGGTGGTACAAGCCGGTTCATGGTCACTCCTTTGCGGCCCGAGTCAACCTCTCCGCTGAGGTCGAGATCACCGAGACCGACGCGGTCTCGCCAGGGCCTCTTCGTTCACTACTACATTATACCGTGTATCGGTTTATGTCAAGGCCGGAGCAGTTGGGTTGCCGTCAGCCCGAATTCGGTCGATAATCCAGCAAAACCGTCTGCCGAGACTCAAGGGAGAGCGTTTTGCCTTATCAGCGAGAAATCAGCCGCGACCACAAAGCGTGCATCTTGTTTTTGTTGGACCAGTCGTATTCGATGGTCGAGCCTTTGGGCGGATCGTCGCACCGCAAGTGCGATGAACTGTCCGCGGCCGTCAACGCCTGGCTGTACAACATCTCCATTCGTGCTTCGGGCGACGAGGGGATCCGCGATTACATGGACGTCGGACTGATCGGCTACCGCACCGACCAGCAAGCGAATCCGATCATCCAATCCGCTTGGGTGGGGCCGCTGGCCGGTCGCGAATTGACTTCGGTCACGGACATTGCCAATTATCCCGCGCGGATCGATTCGGTAATGCAGCGGATCCAGGATGAGGAGACGGGCCAGTGGATGGAGTTTCCGTCGGAGAGTCCGGTCTGGCTGGATCCGGTGGCCGAAGGCAGCACGCCCATGTGCCACGTCCTGTATCGGGCACATCAGGTGCTCAGCCAATGGATCCAGCAGCATCCGGACAGTTTTCCGCCGATCGTGATTCACATTTCGGACGGCGAGTCCCAGGACGGGGATCCGATTCCGTATGCCGATGCGGTGCGGGCGCTGGCCACCAACGATGGTCCGGTGCTGCTATTCAATTGTCATTTATCGATGACGGACGCGAAATCGATCCTGTTTCCCTCCCGTGGCGAAGGGTTGCCGGACGCATTAGCGGGAGTGTTGTTTCAGATGTCGAGCGAACTGCCGGAGCTATTTTACCGCAGCGCGGTGGCCGAGGGTTTGCCGTTGCAACCGGGAGCGCGGGGGATGGCGTTTAATGCGGACATGGTGGTCTTGGTCAAATTCCTGGACATGGGTACGCGGGCGGCCGTGCAGTTGCGTTAGATTCTGAGGGTGTCCGATGTGCGTCTGCCGCGCGCATCTTTCGTGGGGTGGGACGCTGCCCCGACCGGGTCGGGTCGAAGCCCCGACCTACTTTGCTGGCGGCCACGGGCCGTGTGAAGGAGTCCTCACTTGATCGCGTCGGTGTCGGAGAGGCTTGGCCACAGGGGCGGTTTTTGCAGAGCAGCGAAAGACGCGGGAGCGAGTGAATCACCAGCCGAGATGGATGGGTAGCGGCCATGTTTTTCGAGCATCGAACGTTTTGGCTTCCCAAAGACATCCAGCAGCCGCAGGGCTATGAAGATGCCTTCGAGCTGGATCCAGCGGGGGGTAAGGCTGCGATCTGTGACGGGGTGGCTTCCTCTCTGTTCGCAGGCCGCTGGGCAGCGATTCTCGCCCAGGCAGCGGTCAAACAGACTCCGCAAGTCCGCGACCCCCAGCAGATGGAAGATTGGTTGCGTCAGCAGCGAGAGCGCTGGTCCGCGTCGATTGACGAGTCGGGCTTGGCCTGGCATCAGAAACCCAAACTTTTGGAGGGTGCGTCCAGTACGCTGCTGTGGATCGAATTGTCCGGCAAGGATGCTCCCGACGGCACCCCGCGGCCGCGCCGCCTGCG
>SLMF01000560.1 GCA_007133715.1 Planctomycetaceae bacterium | reverse complement strand
TAATGTACCCGTAGGGCTGTGGCCGGTCTCTGACCGAGCCACCGCGCCGACCGAAGGTCTCCCGGCGGTTTCGGCGGGGTCAGGAGACCCTCGCCGAACGAGACCAACGAGCGGCGGGGTCAGGAGACCCTCGCCGAACGAGCCGAACGACCAACGAGCGGCGGGGTCAGGAGACCCTCGCCGAACGAGGAGACCCTCGCCGAACGACGGAGACCTTCACCCTGCCCTCTCCCCGGAGTGGCGTGGGGAGATCGGACAGTTATTTCTCGAACGATGCTGAACGCCCCCCGGTGCGGCCAGCGGGCCGCCGGCTCATGGCGTTTCCCCGATCCCTTCGGCGATCGCCGCGGCGGAGAGTTCGCCGGAGAGCAGCTGCAGATTCTCCGGCCGGCCCGCCGCGGCGTAAGCCTCCTGGATCAGCGCAGCGCTCTCGGCCGTCTCCCCAGCCAGCCGCAGCGGCAGCGGGGCCGCCAAAGCCAGCATTCCCGGCAGATCAAAGTACTTGGCGCCACCGGGCAGGAAATCGGGAGAGTGCAGTTCGTCTACCGCAGCAAAACGGAATCCGCCCGTGGCGATCACCGCCCGGCTGATCTCTCCCGCCGCCTGGCAAACCGCGGCGGCAGCCCAGGGGCCACTGCCGTCCCAACCGAACAGAACCAGCTCGTCCTCCGGACCGCCCCGCTGCCGGGCATAAGCCACCACGCTCAGCACGTCATGCACCCGCTGCGCAAACACGGTGTGGTTGTAGCCGAAGGTGTACGCCGCGGCCTCCCGCGGATTCTCCACCCGCCGCGTCCGCTCCAGCTGCTGATCCGCCGCTAAGAACTCGCCCTGGTAAATCAAATCCACACCGAGCACTGTCAGTCCGCGAGCCAGCAGTTCCGCCACCTCGGGCACCGGTTCTCCCGATTCCTGGAACAGACCCGATTTGCCCGCCCCCGACAACCAGATCGCGGTCCGCGGCTGGGCTTGCTCAGGCACCAGCAGCACGACGGGCAACTCCTCACCGGCCGGACGATGCCGCAACAATCCTACCATGCGGCGATAACTCGAGTGGTCTTCCTCTGCTACTTGTTGGAATTCCAGACTGTCCTCGGCGGGCAAGCCGCGACCGATCACGATCTCCAGCCCCGCACCGATCAATTCGCGGAACCGCTCGCCACCGTCCGCCGTCTGAGGCCGTGCCGCCGCCAATTGGCGGTCCGTGTCCGCTTTCCAATAGCTCAGCAATTCCCGTTCGAACGGGTCGCCCCCGGGCGGCGCAGGATGCTCTTCATTCCATACCGTCAACTCCGCAGGCGCCAGCGGCGTATACGCTTCCTCCACGATCGGTACGGGCAGTCCCAGCTCGAGATGCCGATTGAACCAATCGTACATCGCCGCCCGATTGACGTAATTGAAGTTGTGGCCGAACCAGAGGTAAGGATGCAACCGCACATGGTCGGGGGCTTCCAACAACGCGTACAACTGCCGGAGTTCGGGAAAACCTTGGGTCTCCATTTCGCGAGTCCAATCGTCGGCCGCCGTCAGAGCCTGAGGCCGGGGCGCAAACAGGGCGGCAAAGTCCACGTTGCCCACCCCGATTCGCAACAGGCACGCGTTCTCGCACACACAACCGCCCTGCATCGCCGTGGAAACCATCACGGCCGGAAACCCGACGCGGACCCGCGAGTCCAAGGCGCCCAGAATGAACGTCTGAGTCCCGCCACCGCTGGCACCGGTCACCGCCAGCCGTGTCGGATCCACATCCGGCAGGGATTCCAGAAAGTCCAGCGCCCGGATCGAAATATAGGTCTGCAGCCCCATTACCGACTGCAGATGCGACTCGGCCTGAGGGCTATAAAGTCCCCAGTCTTCCGGGTGATTCATGTCGGGCCGCTGTTCGGCAAAGCGGTGAGCGAGCTGGTACGAGATCTGCTGGCTGTCGGCATAGCCCAGCATGTCGTAGTGGAAGACGACACATCCCATGCGGGCCAATTGCACGCAACGGGCCTGCAGCGGATGCCGCCCGCCCTCTTCGAACCGTTCTGCTCCCCGCACGATATCCCGCCGCACGGCGTCTCGGCCCGCGTCGTGGAAGCGGCCCTGCGCCCAGTGCCCGTGGGGACTGAGCACCCCGGGGACCCGCCCGGAAACGCCCCGCGGTCGGTAGAGATTCCCCGTGACGAACAGGCCGGGAAGACTTTCGAAGTAGACTTTCTCGACCGTGTAGTCGGGCATCTCGATCCGCCCGTGAATCACGGCGTTCCGCGGCGTGGGCTCGGGCAGCGGCCACAACCCCAGCGCCACCTGCATCCGCCGCCGCACCTGTTCCGACCGCCGTTCCCATTCGGCACGATCCACCGGCGGCTGGAAGGGGAAGTAGCCGTTCAGATCCCGCAACGGCTGCAGCCGCTGGTCCGCTGGCAGTTGACCCTCCGGCAGGGCCCGCGGACCGCCACCCCGGGCTACACCGCTCAGCGCCTGTGAAAACAGCACCATCACCAGCCAGCCGGCCGACCAGCGGAGCCAGACGTCCCGCGATCGTATGTTTCGATTGGTCATCCTGGAAGTCCTTTTGAAGAGACAGGAATCGATCCGCCACCACGCCCCCCAGTGTCGCAATTCACCGTTGACGTCACATGACCCATGAAAAACGGAACCGAGTCACCCAGTATAAACCAAACCCCGGTCCGTGACAGACGCGGGAAACCGGGCGGGCTCCTGAGGCGGCGGGACATTCACCGACCCGTCAGGGCCGCTCACTCCCGAACCGCGACCGGTCCGGATTTCAGTTCGCGGACACGACGCTCGATGCCCTGCAGCACGTCCAAATCGCTGGGATGGGGCGAGGCCAACACGGGTCGCAAGGGGATCGGCACATCGTCCAGACGATACACGGTCCCCGGTACGTTGATTCCGCAGGTCGCGACGCGGAAGGATACGGCAG
>SLMF01000621.1 GCA_007133715.1 Planctomycetaceae bacterium | reverse complement strand
TCGGGCGCTTCCAACAGGCTCGTTCCAATCCGTTCCGAATCTTCTCACGCTGAAACGGTTCACGCATGCGGTTCTTCTTGATCACCTTGATCAGACGCTGCTCGTACCGCTCGTAAGTGGTATGCCGTTCTCCACACTGCAAGCAGCGACGACGGCGACGGATGGACGCGCCATCCTCGCCCACGCGAGAATCGCACACGCGGTCGTTGTCCGCTCCGCAAAAAGGACATTTCATCGGTTCTTCATGCCTTGCTGCTCGGGGCTGCCCGTCGTCACGTTGCTGAAAAAGGCTCGAACTCTTCAGTATAGTCGAACGCGTGCTGAATCAACTAGTGGAGCGTTTGCACTCCCGCCCCACGTGATGTTCCGGAGAACGATCACCAGCAGGCGAGCGGGAAAACCGTTTTCGATGAGGGAAACGCGACCATCTCCCGAGTTTCCCTACGGTTCTGAGCCCCAACGACAAGACCGCCCGAATGGGTCGGCAGTTCCGAGTCCGAGGTGCTTCGATTGCCACCTGGGAAAAAACAAGTGGGCCGGTTCAGGGGTTTTCGCAACAAGATCGGGGTAAAGACACGAACACACCCCCAAACCGATTTGGCCCTACAGCTCGCGACTCCGTAGAGCACCCACTTGAGCAAAGTATGCCACCTCTTTTGCGATTGACAACCCCTATTATTAAAAATAATAACTACACGTAAGGGTGGTTGGGTTCCGGGGTGTGTTTCCGTACCGCCCAGGTCGCGGGAATCCGGATCCAGGCTCGTTGGAGATCGGCTCCGCGCCCGTATCTTCCCGGACCGGCCGGCAAGTGGTAGCATCACGGTGTTCGGACTTTCGCAGCGACGTGTTGGCCAAGCCTCGCTGTGGTGGGGCTTGCCGGGACGGTGGTGTCCGTTATCTCGCGGTTCCGGCCAGAAACGGCCTTCCTTTTCCAAGTACGAGAGGCGAATATGCGTTTTTCCAAGCTGATACTGGGAGCGGTTTTCTGGCGTCACCTTCCCGGGTTCCCGTTCGGGAGCATGCTGGCCGTGGCCGTGGTGGCGATGTTCGCTTGGCCAGCGGCGGCGCGCCTTGCGGGAGCCGAAGCGACTGGGGACCGCCCGCCCAATGTCGTGCTGATCGTCGCCGATGATTTGGGCTGGACGGACTTGGCCTGTTATGGCAGCGATTATCATCGCACGCCGCATCTGGACGCCTTGGCCGCCCAAGGCATGCGTTTCACCTCGGCCTACGCCAGCCCCAACTGCGCTCCCACCCGGGCTTGCCTGATGACGGGCCAGTACACCCCGCGTCACGGCATCTATACGGTGAACACGGGAGCGCGGGGGCGCGCGGCGCATCGGCGGCTGATTCCGGCCGAAACCGAGACGCGTCTGCCTCCCGAGCTACCCACCTGGGCTGATCGACTGGCCGAGGAAGGCTACTTCCTGGCGCACATCGGGAAATGGCATCTGGGAGACCCACCCACCCATGGGCCTGAGCAGCAGGGTTTCCACGTAAACGTGGCCGGGTTTCGTGTCGGAACCCCGCCCGGTGGCTACTTTCCGCCCTATCGCAACCCGTACCTGGAAGACGGACCGGACGGCGAGTATCTCACGGATCGCTTGGTGGACGAAGCGGTGGCGCAGATCCGCCAGCATCGGGAGCGACCGTTCGTGATCTATTTGCCCCATTACGCCCCGCACACTCCGATCCAAGCTCCCTTGGAACAGGAACGGCAGTACCAGCAGCGGCCGCCCGGCCAGAATCACCGCCATCCGGCCTATGCGGCGATGATCGAAAGTATCGACCACGGGGTCGGGCGGATTATGGCAACCCTCGAAGAACTCCAGCTGGATCAGCATACGATCGTCATGTTCTATTCGGACAACGGCGGGCATCAGCGGTTCACCAACGCCGTTCCCTTACGGGGCGGCAAGGGGATGTTGTACGAAGGCGGAGTGCGGGTGCCGTTGATCGTGCATTGGCCGGGCGTGATCGAACCGGGCAGCGTGTGTGACGAACCGGTCCAGCACGTGGATTTCTATCCGACGCTGTTAGAGATTGCGTCGGTGGAACCACCGCCGGATCATCCGTTAGACGGGATGAGTATGGTTCCTTTACTCCGTTCGGGTGGCAGTGGCCGGTTGGATCGCGAGGCGATTTTCTGGCATTTTCCAGGCTATCTGGAAGGCTACCTGCCCGGCCAGCGTTGGCGGACCACGCCCGCCGGGGCGATGCGGGCCGGCGACTGGAAACTGCTGGAATTCTTCGAAGACAAACGCCTGGAACTGTATAACTTGGCGGACGACCCGGGCGAGCAGGAGGATCTGGCGGAGCGGCATCCGCAGCAGCGGGACGCGTTGCACGCGAGGATGCGACAATGGCGTCGGGAGCTGGACGCGCCCCTGCCTCAGCCGGTTTCTTTGCCTTGAGGGGCAGGGAAAGCGCGCGGGGGAAGCGGGGATCTGCCCAGGTTTTTGAGCACGAACCCGTAGCTGCCGTAATGAATGTAGTTCGCCCAGTCGATTTGGGCGTGCTCACGCAAACGGTGACGGCTCGCCAGCAGGGCCGCCCCGATCGGCTGGCCTGACAGTAATCCATGGTAAAAGGTCTGGGCGAAGTCCTTGGCCGGGGCGTCGGCAACGGGCCAGTAGGTGCCCACATAATTGGCGATCCCGCCCCGCAAAAAAGCCTCGGCCAACCCGACGTTCGTCTCGATTTCCTCCCGCACCGCAGGTCGAGCGGCTGCGGACCTGCCGTTCCGCCGCGTCCGCGAGCTTTCGCAAGCGTTGAAGAACGCCAAGGCTGGCAGCTGTTCCAATCCCGCCAGATCGGCTCCGCTCAACACGTACCCCCCGTGACACTTGATGCCGCTGGCCGAGCGGTTCCGCGGATCGAAATAGGCATGTCCCGCATAGTGGACCACATCGTAGTCACCGGAATGCAGGGCTGCC
>SLMF01000310.1 GCA_007133715.1 Planctomycetaceae bacterium | reverse complement strand
GCACCAATTTTTCCAAAATAGGGGTCGCGGATGATCCGTACCGGCCGCCCGACCTCCAGCCGCGAATCGCCGCCCAAACCCCCGTCCTCCAGCTCGACTCCCTCCCCCTCGCCCCAGGGTATCAGAATCTCCGGACGCATCACGCCCGCACGGATCTGAGTCGCACCCTTGACCGATGCCCGTCGGCCCTCGCGGGACGCCAATAACTGAAAGGTCCGTTGAGCCATCGCAATGTCACCAAACCCCTCGGTCACGATCAGCGTCAACCCCACCTGTTCCGATCCGGTGATGGCCACCCCCAGGTCGTAGCCCAGCAGGTCGCGGAGATCCTGGTCGTCCAACCCGCCGCCGATCAGTGCCGCAACCCCCACCTGCAACGCACGGCGAATCGCCTCGCCGCAAATCCGCCCCCCGCCGACCACAATCGCTCCCGACATCTCGGGCGTCAGGCAATCGGCCGTCAGATCCTGGTCGTTTCGTTCCGTGGCCAAACGGATCGGACCGTACGCCTCGCCGCCGATCCCGAAGATCCCTTGAATGTACGAGACCGGTGCCTCGATCTCCACGCCTTCCCCGGCCCACACCTGAACAACCCGTCCGGCAAGAAACGCCCGGATCTCGACCGGCTGCGGCGGCGCTCGCAAAATCACCTGCCCCGTCACCGGCGAAACCGTCTCGACCGTGCCCGCCACCCTCGAGCGATACGTGGTCTTGAAAAACCCGAACCAACCCGGCGTGCGCGCCAGCGGCTCGCCAACCGCCACCGCCTGGCCCTCCGCCTTCAGTAGGCACTCCGGAACCTCCGCCGGCGGTACGGACAACAGGTGAGACAGATTCAACGGGTAAACGTCGCCCGGCAGATGCGTCTGAGCTACCACCTCCTCGGCGGAAACCCGCGCTCCCACCGCGACCCGCACCCGCCCCGCGATCGGCAGTAGACGTTGCACACGGTGCACCACGCGACGGCTAACCTTTAAGCCCGGAGTATAAGCCTGTGACATAGACAGCCCGTGGGAGAACGACAAGGTCCCCCGTTAACGAAATCGGAACCGCGACGGCGGATATCCCAGGTCGCCGATCGCCAAGCCAGGGAAGCAGGAATCCACCCCCCATCAACCAATCAGCCCGCTCCCTGGAAGTAGTCCGGCTCGTTGCCCGGCCGCCACTTGATGTTGCAGCCCAAACTGGGCTTCTGCTCCTGAACCGGGGCTTGGCCCGCCAACACCGCATCCATCGCCGCTCGCAAGTCTTCCCCCGTTACCGGTATCTCCGAACCCGGGCGACTCGAATCAAACTGACCCCGATATACGAGTCGCTGCTGGCCGTCAAACAAAAAGAAATCCGGGGTGCAAGCCGCTCGATATGCTTGAGCTACCTGCTGATTCGCATCCACAAGATACGGGAAAGAATAGCCCCGCTGTTGGACCTCGCGCTCCATCTGTTCCGGTGAATCGTCCGGATAGGCGTCGAAATCATTCGAGTTGATGCCGACCACCGCCACGCCCCGCTCCTGATACTCTCGCAGGACCGCGGCCAGCGGGTCGGCAAGGTGCTTCACATACGGGCAGTGATTGCAGAGAAAAACGATCAGCAAGGCCGGGGCGTCCTGAAAATCTTTCACACCGACCTGGCGGCCGGAAACATCCGGCAAGAGGAAATCCGGGGCCTTCGTCCCCAGCGGCATCATCGTGCTGGCAGTTCGTACCATCATCCGGCTCCGTCGTCAAAGGTTCTGGGCATCGGCGGGCACTCGACTCGCCCGCCAATTTGAGTGAAGGCGGACACCCAGAATCTCGTGCGAATCATCGGCCTCCGCCGCTTCGTCGACGACAAACCGCGTCAACCCCAGACTCACCTCGTCTCCCGAACTCAACGGGGCCGACTGAATCGCTCGGCCATTGACGTAGGTCCCGTGCTTCGAACCAAGGTCGCGAATCACCAGCCGGTTGTCCTGCCGATCGATTTCGCAATGCTCGCGACTGACCCAGCGGTCATCGATCGAGATCCCGTCACGAACGCAGCGTCCCAGTCGTAACGGAAAAGCGCAGAGCGAGATCTCCCGGTGCGGCGTGATCGCACCGCTCGATACCAACTTGGCAGTCACACCAGGCATCCGGTCGCCCTCCTCTTGCGAGGAAAAGAAGCGGCAGCACGGGCGGGAAACGCAGCAGGCACCCCCAGGCTCCACCCGTAAATATGCGTTTCGCTCTATTCGAACCGTTGCCCGGGCCGTCTGTCAAGCGAGCACCCCGGATAAACCGCCAGAAAAATTGGGCTTCTCGACTATTTCCGGGGTGCATTCCCGTCGTTTGGGCTATATCAAAGACGCCAGTTGAGCGTCCAGAGGCTCGAAGTCCGACCAGCCTTCCACCAAGGCGTCCAGCGTCTCGTCGTCCTCCCAGAGACTCTCCCTGCCCGGAAGCTCGTCCTCCAGCAGCTCGGCAGCCATGACCGGATCTTGCGACTCGGCGGATTCCGTGGTCAAGGCCAGCAACGCGTCCACCGCTTCGGACGGGTCCGTTGCCGTGGCCGCCGGTAACGGGACGGCGGCGATCATTTGGGCCGCGGTCCAGGGATCGACCCGCGAGTCGACGACGGTTGTCGCATTCGCCTGCGGAGCCGCTTCGCCTTCGCCGCCTTGTTCGGGCGGGCGGTTCAGGTAATTGATCACGCCCATCACGTCCAACGGCGAAATGATCATGTCGCCATTGGTGTCGTAATAATGGCGGTGGAAGGCCGCTTCGCCCTCGCCGCCCACATCGCGCAGATCAATCGCCCCGTGCGTGTTGAGGAAGTTGATCAGGATCAGCGCGTCGTGCGGCGAGACGTAGCCGTCATTGTTCACGTCCAGCGGATTGTCGGGATTCGTGAATTCCCCTTCCCCGCTGCCGGCGATGATCGTCAGTACGTCCGTCGGCAAGTAGGCGATTTGATTCACGG
>SLMF01000095.1 GCA_007133715.1 Planctomycetaceae bacterium | reverse complement strand
CGGAAGCCGCGCGGGCGGCTTTGGAACAGGTCGCTCAGCCGCAGGTGACTTCGGCCGCTCGCCGGGCTGCGGAAGCGCTGGCGCGCCTGGACCGCATTCGCCACGATCGCGCGATGAATGAGCTGCAACGTTTGGGTGCTACGCTGGGCAGCCGGGCTTCGCTATGGGGGATGCAGGTGGTCGAGCAGTTTTCGGTGGAGATTGGAGAGTCCTGGCGGGGGACGGCGGCCGATCTGGCCCGCCTGCGACACTTGAAGAACGTGGACGAAGTGATTTTGAACCATGCGGACGTGGACGACGACGTGCTCAGTTTTGTGGGCCAGATGGATGAGCTAAGTGCCCTTCAACTGCGGCGTGCCCGCATCACGGACGAGGGTCTGGCGGCGATCGGGGCGCTGGAAGGGCTGCGGCGGTTGAGCATCCTGTATGCGCCGATCAGCGACGCGGCCGTGCCGCTGCTGGTGGCGTTACCGAATCTGAATCAGCTGCAGTTGTACGGCACGGAGTTGAGTGAGGCGGGCAGCGAGCGATTGGCCCAGGGGCTGCCGGGCGCGGAATTGGACATCCGTCCCGGGGGGGCCTTCTTGGGCATTGGGTGTGACCCGACGCGGCCCGGATGTGTGATCTATACCGTCCGCTCGAACACGGCAGCCGAGCGAGCCGGTTTGCGAGTCAACGATTTGATCCTGGAATACGCGGGCACGCCGGTCGAGGATTTCACGCACCTGACGGCGCTGATCGCAAAAAATAAACCGGGGGATCGGGTTCCCGTAACCCTCGTCCGGGGGGAAGAGCAATTGATAATACACGTCACACTGGGCGATTGGGAGCGGGTCGATTGACGTCGGAGCATGGTTTACGAGGGTTCCAGGGCGTGGGCATCGATCCTCTCCAGGCAGGTGCGGACAAAGCGAGCAGTCGCGCGGGCCGTGATTTTGGAGGCGGGTGAGGGGATGAGTTCCGAACATCAGACATCGCGTCGCGACTTTTTGAAAGGCCGGGCTGCCCTGCACGCCATGGAAGACGTGGCGGACGGGGTTCTGCCCGAACCGGTATCGCCATTGCAAGTCCCCCGTCCGACGGGCTCCTTTCTGGTCCAGGTCACTCGCCGGGCGATGGCCACGGATTTCCAGGTGTTCGTCAATGGGAAACGGCATCCCCGCGGGCCGGATGCGGCCATGAAGGCCCTGGATCAGATCGAGCAGATCGAAGCCCAGTTGACCGTCTATCGCGAGCACAGCGATCTCATCCGCATCAATCGGCGAGCGGGTCGCGAGCCGGTGGTGGTCGAAACTCGCTTGTTCGCGTTGCTCGAGCACGCGCAGCGTCTCTACGGCCAGACGGAGGGGGCTTTCGATATCACTTCGGGGCCGTTGTCGAAGGTCTGGGGGTTCTTTCGGCGTAAAAGTCGTTTCCCGGACCCGGAGGCGCTGGAACAGGCGCTTTCCCGTGTGGGCGGGAAGTGGATCGAATTGGATCCGCAGCAGCAAACGATTCGTTTTCTGAAACCGGATCTCGAGATCAATTTGAATGCGATGGGCAAAGGTTACGCCCTGGATCGTTGCAGCGAGGATTTAGCGGAAGCGGGGGTGCGGGATTATCTGATGCACGGGGGCAAGAGCAGCGTGCTGGCGCGGGGCACTCGATCGGAAGCTGCCGAGCCCTCTGCGGGGTGGAGCGTGGCTTTGCGGCATCCGTTGCGCCCCCAGCGGCGATTGGCGGAGATCCGCATTCGGGACCGGGCGATCGGCACCTCGGGATCGACCACCCAGTTCCTGCATCACCGCGGCCAGCGTTATGGCCATGTCCTGGATCCGCGTACCGGCTGGCCGGCTCAAGGGGTGCTGTCCGCGACGGCGATCGCCCCGCTGGCAGCCGAAGCGGATGCCTTGTCAACCGCCTTTTACGTGATGGGTTTGGAAGCGACCCGGGAATTCTGCCGCCAACATCCCGAGATCTCGGCCTTGTTGACCTGCCCCGGTCCGCGAAGGGGCAGTATGGAACTGCATCCGATCAACTTGGACGACGCCGATTGGCAGCGTTGCGAGGCAGAACGGGAGGGCTAGGCCGCCCGATCGGAATCCTTGATCGCGCTGGATCGTGACAAGCTCTGTCAGAACAACTCCGGGAATCGTAGGACGCCGGGGCCCAGGATTCTCGGATCCACGGGGCCAACACCCGCGTGCTGGCCCGAGCGGAGGGCACGGGACTCGAACCCGCAACCCCATACGGGGCACCTCATTTCCAATGAGGCCGCTAGCCATTCGCTTACCCTCCCAAGGAAAGGTTCCGCGCCCTCGCTGGAGAACTCGAACCCTCCCGCATCGGCCTCCAGTGTAGGCTCCGTAGCCGCTGCGGTCAATTCCAGGCCCGGGTTGAATTTTTCTGCCCTCATCCCCCTCAAACAGACCATAGCCGCTCGCGGACCGTCCGCCCGCTACGTCAACGGCTGGGCAGCTGAAACCGCGACTGACTCTTCACGATCGCGCAATCGTCGGGAAAGGTGTGAAAGGCCTGAACCAAGACGCTTCGGTCGCGGGTTTCCAGATTCACGTAACTCATCGCCCCCAGGGCCATTCGTCCGCTGGCGTCGAACGTATGCACCAAGCCCCGACGCTCGCCCTGCTGATTCAAGTGATGCTGGAACATCCAAAAAATCTTCGGATCCGCCGGTTCCAACTGGAAAGCCATCTGATAGACGATGCCACCGCGACATTCGATGCGTTCCGCGCGTTCCCCACACAGACGATGGGCCAGCAAACGCCTGCGTTTGGGGAGCGGGTTATGGGCCGCTGTGGCGACCTCCGTTACCGTGGTGCCCTGGTAGGACCACGTCACCACGTGGCCCGCACTGGTGATGTCCACGCGAACCACATAGCCCCCCCGCTCGATTCGCCGCGATTTATAGATTTGAAAAAGTTCCGGGTGCAACGGCCGGCCGT
>SLMF01000364.1 GCA_007133715.1 Planctomycetaceae bacterium | reverse complement strand
TCGTCTATTCGAGCGCAACTCAGGAGGGTATCTCGATGAACGAGACTCCGGAGAAGCTCAAGAGCGAAGCCACTTTGGCTCGCACCCATGTGACCCAAGACCACTGGGCCGCGCTGGCGCCTGAACGGGAAGACCTGTTGGATGACTTTCCGGCGCGGGCGGAGCAGATCCGTACGCCGTTGGACGACAATCCGTACGCTCCCGATCTGCCCCTCATGCTGCCCGTGCTGCCCGGGCTCCAGCGGCGGGGCGACCCGGAAATCTTCGCTCCCATCGAGGTGGAGGCTCGGGCGACGGTCGCAGCCGTGGCTTGGCGAGTTCCGCCCGACTATGAGGACCCCTGGATCGACTCGGAAGACCCCCTCGTCGAACCCGAGGAAACGCCCAAGCCCAAGCCGAAACCGCGAGACCGCCGTCGCCGCACCGACGAGTACGATATGTACGACACGGAATACGGCTACGACGATACGTACGGCGATCCCGGCATGGCCAGCGGCGCCGGTGCCGCCACAACACAACCACGCGGTCGGGTCCGTACGGTCAGCAATGATTTCCTCCAGCAACACATCAAAGGCTTTCGAGTGACTGGAGGGGGCGGCGGGCTCGTGGCTCCCGTCGCGCGGGGAATCGTCGCCGTCACGGCCCTGGTACCCTACGAAGACCAATGGGACGCCTATCGGCAGGCCTTGGCCGACGCCCAAGGCTACAGCCCGAGCCAAGATATCCCGAACTACCTGTACTTCCTGGCTGAACGAGCGGAAGTTACCGACGATCCCGAGGCACCGCTGGAGTGGCGAACCATCTCCAATACGGCGTTTGCCACCCGCCAAGCCCAACGTTACGCGGGAACCCCCAGAGAAGTGGCCGAAGATGCCTATCTGATGCCAGGCATCCTGACCATGCCGATCCCGCCGATCTTGATCCAGGCGTTCGAGCATCTGGCGCTGCACAGTCAGATCCCGCGTCTTCAACCGCGAACGCAACGTACCCGCAGGCCCGAAGAATTCTTGGACGACGAGGAAGTTGATCCGGAAGATTTTGATCTGGCGGCGGGGTTGCCCGAAATGCCGAAACGACGCCCCGGAGGCGGTGCGGCCTACCCGCAGGATGGTTACGCCGAATATGGTGATGCGGAGTATTCCCGCGACGGTTACAACGACGGGATGGGCACCGATACCGGCTACGGCCCGTCGGGTGCCGGTCCCCGACGCATTCGCTTGACGCAGTACAAGCTGGTTCGCTTCTTCGATCTGAATGCCGAGCCGGGCAAGTCGTACCGGTATCGGGTGAGCCTGATTCTGGAAGATCCCAATCGGCCCGAGGATCCGCGAAACGATCCCAACCGCCAGGTTTTGGATCGCGAGGTGATCGAGCGGTTGGACGCGATTGAAGCGGAGGATCCGACCCGGATCACGGCCCAGCGGAGAGTTGCGGGGCAATCGCCGCAGCGGCCGCGGCGCATGTATTTCCGCCAGACCGAGTGGAGTGAACCCAGTGACGTGGTCACGGTGGAAAGCCCGGATAATTTCCTGGCCGGTTCGGTGACCCCGCCTCGTTTTGTCCGCTTGGTCACCCGTCCGGGTGAACGTGGGCCGGAAGTCCAGATGGGAGAGGATTCGGGAAAACTGGTCGCGGTGGCCTGGGACCGGCGGTATGCCGTGGAAGTCCCGGCAGAACGCGAGGTACGACGCGGGGCTTATCTGGATTTCCAGGAGGATGCCGATGTCCTCCATCCCCGCCTGCTGCAGATCAGACGGTTCCCCGATTTCCCCTTCCAAACCGGTAGTTTCGTGGCAGATTTCCGCGGAGGAGCCGAACTGATGACCGATGTCCACCCGGTAACGGAGGAAGAAACCGTCCATCGTGTGCCGGGTGAGTTCCTGATCATCAATGCCGACGGCAGCATGCTCGTGCGCAACGAGGTCGACACCGCAGAAGAGTACCGTCGCCTGATGTTCATCGAGGACGAAGGGCGCCGCCGCCGGGCTGGCACCGGGTATACCGATGACTACTACGATGACGGGATGGGGGGATACGACGGCTTCGGTTACGACGATTACTACGACGACGGGATGCAAAGCGACTTTTTTGATTACGAGTGACGCTTCCAGTCCCAAACTTGGCGGGCGAAGCAGGGACCCCCAGCCAAGCCTGCTCGAATGTGAGACTTTGCACGATCGCAACCCGCTTGTTTTCCCGGCAATCACGGCGGGTCCGTGAACAATGAGCCCGCCTCGTTTCCCGACAGCCATTTCGTCAATGGGGAATCGAAGGTTGTCGAGTCTTCGTGAAGGGGCTGTTCAATTCCACCCAGGGGGCCGTGGCGGTGCGAATCTACCCATTATGAGCCACGGATTTCCCCTCCTGCCTGCCCCCCAGCGAGCCCTGATGTTCGCGTCTTTTTTGGGGGCTGGATTTGTACCACGTCCCGCCGCCACCGTCGCAGGTCCATGGTGATTCCGCAGGATGTTGTGTTATATTTGGTAGCTTGCGTAGGGCGAGCGGTACCGTGAGTTGTTCCCAAGGTATTTTCCAAGCCAAGAAACAAGCACGGCCGCCGGAGCGGCCGTTGCATCAAAGCGGTGCGGAAAGGGTTTACTGTAAAGTGGAGGATAAGGGATTCGAACCCTCGACCTCTTGAATGCCATTCAAGCGCTCTCCCAACTGAGCTAATCCCCCATTCCGACAAGGGCAAATGGGAAGGCTACCCTCGTCAAACGTTCGTAATTTAGCAGTCTTGCTTGGCACTGTCAAGGACGTGCGGAGCGAGGTTTTTTTGAAGATCGGATCGCTTTGAACAAGAAACGTCTCATCCTGCTGCTAAAGGTCGGCATTCCGCTGAGTATCATTCTCTGGTTGCTATGGCAGGTCGATCGTGAGCAGGCGGCCAGTTTACTGCGGGATCGCGAGAATTGGCTGCCCCTGGCCGGTGGTTTTTTGCTG
>SLMF01000681.1 GCA_007133715.1 Planctomycetaceae bacterium | reverse complement strand
CTGCCAAAATGCCAGACCGACCGCCAGGAGGCAAAGTTCGGACTAACAGGACACTCGGTCTCAGCCGTGTCCGCCGGCCTGCGTGTCGGTTCCGACGCGGCAATCCACCGCTCGAACCGCAGGTGGCGGGGGAGTCTCGGGCAGGCTCTGCCGCCGCCAATAGGAAGCGACGACGGAACTGGTCACGGCGCTCCAGGGACCGAACACGGCCGAACCGAGTGCCGCGACCGGACTCTGCAGCACATTCAAGGCCAGCCCGGTGGCCATGCCGAGGGTCCGTTGGAAGCGATCATAGAAGGCTCCCATGAACGCCCACAGCTGGCCTTCGTGAGACAGAAACACCCCGTGGCTGACCGCCAAGTTGTCTTCGCCCGGGTCCATCGTAAAGAGCTCGCCCCACGTGCGACCGCCATCCGAACTGACCCGCCCCCGCGCTTCCTCCGTCTCCGTGTTCTCGCTGCCCCGATTGTGGCCGAACGATGCATAGAGCAGTCCCCCATGCCAGCAGACCGCCGCGCCGTGCAGCCAGTTGTAACCGTCCACTTCCGGCTCCCGCGCCTTGACCACCGTAAACCGCACGTCCTCCAACCAGGGAATCTCGGCCGCCGGCGGCAGCGGTTGATCGGGATCCCACAAGACATAACGAACGCGTCATGGTTTCACTCTTTCTTGTCAAGGGTAAGAAAATCAAGTTGGCAAGCGGTCGTTGGGGGTTGCCGCTGCTGCGCCGTCGCCCCCGTCGGCTCCCGTTCCGCTCCGAGCCGCCAACCGCTTATTCGACGGCCAGGGATTCCAACGGGATGATGGCCATTTCGGCGCTGTTGTTGTTCCATAACGCACGCCCTTCGCCGCTGCGCCCCACACCGCCGCCCGAGTTCGAGTAGCCCACATAGAGCTTGCCCTCGTGCTCGATCGCATAGGGATAAGCCAAAGCGGCGTTGGGATGCGACTCGCCCGGCCCCTCAGGAAACTCGGCATGCCGGAGCACATACACTCGCGAAAACAAAGACTCGCCGGGTCGGGTCAGGGCGATCGTCAGCGGCTGACGCCGGTTGCCGCTGTCCGCCGTGGTCGTGCAGATCAAATAGTGCTCGCCCGTGCTGAGCGTGCCCGTATACGGCTTCGACGCGGCCATCGGCAGATTGCTCGGACGCGCCGCCTGCCACGTGCGGCCGTAGTCCTCGCTGACCG
Source organism: Planctomycetaceae bacterium (assembly GCA_007133715.1). Taxonomy (GTDB): domain Bacteria; phylum Planctomycetota; class Planctomycetia; order Pirellulales; family Pirellulaceae; genus SLMF01. The sequence goes on along the minus strand of SLMF01000681.1, from coordinate 1,760 downwards.
CAGCCAGTGCCAGCGCCTGCTGGCCGTAACGGGCCACGTTCAAAACCCGCTCGCCCAGCAGGATCACCGACGACTCGCCCCACAATCTGCCCGGCGCCCGGTGCGGCAAGACCACCAGATCCCAGCGGGTGAAATCCGCACCCCGGCTGATCGCCACCGCCGGCGGATGACCCTGGCCGATCCGCGCCCCGCCCATGATCCAGTTCCCGTCCGCCATTTCCTGCGGTTCCTGCAAAGGAAAGAAACCGTCGCCCACCACCACGCCGCGAGGCTCCCAGTTGCCGGTCGCTTTGTCCAGCACATACGCCCGCGTGTGGCAATTCTCCAGAATCGATTCCCCAAACGCGCCCTGAAAAGCCCAGAGCTTGCCGCCGTGCGACAGGAACACCCCGTGGCTGACACCCGTGGGCCCGTCCACATCGCCCGACTCGATCGTAAAAATCTCGCTCCACGTCCGGCCGCCGTCGTCGCTGTACCGCCCGCGAGCCTCCTCGCCCGCCAGATTCTCCGGATGCTGGTTGTGGCCGAACGAAGCATACAGCCGATCCCCGTGCCAAGCCAACGCGACGCCGTGCAGGAAACGGTAGCCGTCCGAAGCGAATTCATACGGCTTGATGACCCGGAATTCCACATTCTCCAGCACGGGAATCTCGGCCGCCGAAGGCAGCGGCTGATCGGGATCCCATAGAATGAACCGGCGATCCTGCGGCAATTCGTGCGTCGCGCTGACCGGCGTGTAACCGCCTGCGATCTCCTCGGCCGACAAGGCACGATCGTACAGACGGATCTCGTCCACCGCACCGAACAACTGCTGCATCAACTGGCCCGCATTGTCCACCCCACCGATCGTCAGCGGCGCCGCGGTCACCGGCACCGGCTGCCCGAGATCCGCCCGGGCCTCCAGCTGACCATTTACGTACAAGCCAGCCTGCCCCGACTGCAACGTCACCGCCACCTGATACCAGTGACCGGGAACCGGACGGGTTTCCGATTCCAACGTCCGCCACTGGCCTTCCCGCCACAAATAGAAACGAAAACGCTGGTCCCGATCGATCATCAGCCCCCATTCCCGCTGGTTCTGCGCATAGACGTTCTTGGCCAGAATCATCTGCTGTTCACCGGAAAGGCCATAGACATTCACCCAGGCCGTGACCGAGAAGGTGGCGGTTGAGAAATCCAAGTCGGCAGCGGCCGGGATGACCACGTGATCGGCCAGTCCGTCCATCCGCAACGCGTGCCCGCAGACGCCCTCGACCCGCTCCGGTTCGCCCACAATCTGGCCGTGCAGCCGGTTCCCCGAGCTGTCTTCGATGCGCCCCTCGTCGAGCGACTCGAACGACCAGTGGGCCAGCAATCCGGGCGGCAAGTCTTCGGCAGCGGCCGGGTCAGTCCCGGTTGTCAGGCCCCCCCCGCCTGCCAGCAAGATCAGCGCCCAAGCGATCCGCCACGCCCGCGACCCGACGAGAACCGCTCGCCTGGTTGTCCGGGCCGCGCGCTCCGTCCGAAAAATCCACCACGTCATGGTTTGGCTCGTTTCGTTCAAGAGTTGGGAAATCAGGGCCTTCCGCAGACACGTCCGCTGGGGAAAGGCGTCCGTGAAGTGCATCGCACCACGATCGACACGGACCCCGGTTATCGTACCGGCAAACGCGGCACCTCGAAATCGTGTTCACTGTTCTCCGCAGGCAAATCCAGCTTGGTCTGATACGGAGGGAACAGCGAATTGTCGACGTCCGGCGATTCCGGCCGGCTCCCGTCCG
>SLMF01000129.1 GCA_007133715.1 Planctomycetaceae bacterium | reverse complement strand
TGCCTGTACGTGTAGTAGCCCCAATCAAGGTAAAAGGCTTTAGCCAGAGGTTGTGCGTGCGGGCGTTGATGCCCTCCCCTAACACCAAGTCGATCCGGAAGTCCTCCATCGCGGTGTACAGGTATTCTTCGACCGCACTCGGTATGCGGTGGATCTCGTCGATGAACAGCACGGAACGTTCCGTCGCATTGGTCAGGTAGGGGATCAAGTCCTTCGGAGCCCTCAGACTTGGGCCACTGGCGATTTGCACGTCGACTGCCAATTCCCGGGGTATGCACAGTGCGAAGGTGGTTTTCCCCAGTCCTGGGGGTCCATCCAGCAGGATATGACCGAGCGATTCGCCTCTCTTGCAAGCCGCGTCGACGGCGATCATCAAACGTTCCAGGACGTCTTGTTGGCCGATCACCTCCGCGATGCGTTGGGGGCGCAGCAGACGATCCTCTTCTTTTTCGCGGGAGGCGTCGGACAAGATTGCTTCGCGGGCCATGACGGTTTGTCCAAAAATATCGGCACAGGACTCAGCTCGGACCACCTAAGATTCTGCCCGAGAAAGCGTTCCGCGCTAATGCCCTGGAAAAATAATCTCAGATTCCCTTATTTAGAGCTATGACCGAACCCGTCACCATTTGCCAAGGGCGGTCGGATACGTTATGATTAGCCTGTTGTCCAACTACTGTGGAGTAGGGCAAGGGTTGTTTCCGCTTTTTTTGGTTGGAGTCACGTATGACAATTCGAGTTTTGATCGCCGATGATCACGCGGTCGTTCGTTCCGGTCTGAGGAGCCTGTTTGCTGACACCGAAGTGGAGGTGGTGGCGGAAGCGGGATCGGGCAAAGAGGTCATGGATCGGTTGCCCGGGACGTCGGTTAACTTGGTCCTGATGGATGTCAGGATGCCCGAGGGAGATGGTCTGCAAACGCTGGGGCGGCTGAAGCTGGATAATCCGGATTTGCCGGTGTTGATGCTCAGTACGTATGACAACCCCACCTATGTTGCGCGAGCGGTCGCTTTGGGTGCTGCTGGTTACATCCTGAAAGGAGTGGAGCGGGATGTTTTGTTGGAGGCGGTGCGTCGTGCGGCGACGGGCGAGAGCGTGTGGACGCGTGAGGAATTGCGGCGTGTGACGGGTGCCCTGGCGACGCCGCGTTTGTCGGCCAATGTCGAGGTGCCGCTGACACAGCGGGAGAGCGAAGTGCTGCGGCAGTTGGCCTTGGGCTTGACGAACAAGGAGATTGCTCTGGCATTGCAGATCAGTTACGAGACCGTCAAGGAGCATGTGCAGCACATTCTCCGGAAGATTGGGGTTTCCGACCGGACGCAGGCAGCCGTATGGGCCGTGCGGAAGGGTTTGGTGTAAGGCTCGAGTCGAGTTGGCGATCGCCGGCACGTCCCGTTTCCCGGTTCCCATTTCCCCACGGGTGGGGCAGGAGTCGAACCAGCGCAATGACGAAGACTACGGATATTTTCTTGAGCGAGGTACAGACCTCGACGGAACGGATCGAGTACCGAGTACCGATGAAGTTCGGCGGCCGTGTCGTCGTCGATGTGGTGTTGCTGGATGTGCAGGTGGCGGTGACCACGCGCGACGGGCGATCGGCTCGGGGGCACGGTTCGATGCCGCTGGGAAACGTTTGGGCTTGGCCTAGCCAGACACTGTCAGGAGAGCAGACGCTGCGAGCGATGATCTCTTTGGGAGAACGTCTGGCTGCCAAGGCCGGCGACTATCAGGATGCCGGGCATCCTGTGGAGATCACGCATGAGCTGGGTGGCGATTATGACGCGACGGCTCAGCAAGTGATCGGGGAACTGCAATTGGGCGAACCGATGCCGCGTCTGGCGCAGTTGGTGGCTGCCAGCCCGCTGGAAGCGGCCATCCACGACGCGTACGGCAAGGTGCTGGAACAGAATTCGTATCAGGTTTTGGGGCCGGAATACGCGAACCGGGATCTGTCGGCCTATTTGACGGACGAATTTGCGGGAGAATTCCTGGACCGCTACACCTCCCGAGTTCCCAAGCCCCGCATGCCGCTTTACCACTTAGTGGGGGCGCTCGACCCGCTCAGTGATGGCGATGCGACGCAGCCGGTGAACGACGGGTTGCCCGAATCGCTCTCCCAATGGATTCTGGCCGATGGCTTGACGCACCTCAAGATCAAGCTGGCTGGGGACGATTTGGCTTGGGATGTCGAGCGCGTGGCCGGTGTCGAGCGGGTAGCGGTTGTGGCACAGCGGGAGCGCGGTTGCGCCACGTGGTTTTACTCCCTGGATTTCAATGAGAAATGCGCGAATGTCGAATACGTGCTGGACTTCTTGGCCCGCTTAGCGGAAGTCGCGCCGGACGCGCTGGCACGTGTGCAGTACATCGAGCAGCCGACGCATCGCGATCTCCGCGCCAATCCGGAGAATCGCATGCAGCGAGCGGCGCAGATCAAGCCGGTGGTGATCGACGAGTCCCTCGTGGATCTGGAAAGTCTCCAATTGGCTCGGGAGCAAGGCTATTCGGGAGTGGCATTGAAGGCTTGTAAGGGCCACACAGAAGCACTTCTGATGGGGGCCGCGGCGCAGAAGTACAACCTTTTTCTCTGCGTGCAGGACTTGACCTGCGTGGGACGCTCGTTCTTGCACTCGGCCAGCTTGGCGGCACGCATTCCCACGATTGCGGCGATCGAGGGCAACGGACGGCAGTACTGCCCTGCGGGGAACCGCGGCTGGGACGCGCAGTTCCCGGAGATGTTCCAGATCACGGAGGGGACGGTGGGCACGGGCGTCTTGGACGGGATCGGGCTGGGTTTTTGAGCCCTCCTGCTCGTTATCTCCCCAGTTTGGCGCGGCGGCGATTTTGATTGGGCGTTCCGGTTCCTGCGGGTGAGCGCCGCAGGGATTCCGGCGCGGGTTCGCTGTGCAAAGGGACGTGCCGCGTGTTTTTGAAGGAACGCATGGTGAACATTTTCTT
>SLMF01000286.1 GCA_007133715.1 Planctomycetaceae bacterium | reverse complement strand
GTCCGGTCGTTCAGGCCTCGGGCCCCGGAGACCGCACCCTGATTTCACGAAAGCATAACTACGAACTACGAACTACGAACTACGAACTACGAACTACGAACTACGAACTACGAACTACGAACCCGGTCACCAAGCACCGACCCCCCCTCGGCCTCACAACCTCCGGAGAAACTGGCAGAGAATCCCGATGAACACGACCCCGAATACGCCCCTGGATCGAGAAGTCCGCATTCAAACGGTTTGCCAGATGGTGTTGGCGACAGTGGCCATCGTGGGGGTGTTGTACTGGCTGCGACCGGTCCTGCTGCCCTTCGTCCTGGCCGTCTTCCTGGTGACGGGAATCGCACCGCTTCTCGAGTTGATTCAACGGCGATTAAGGGCACCCCGCATTATGGCGGTGGCTATCACCTTCCTGCTGGGAATTGCCCTGCTGAGTGTGCTGTGGCTGGTGATCTGGTTATCGGTCGCCTCGCTGCTGGAAGACGCGGACATGTATCGCAACCGATTTCACGAGTTGGTCGAGCGGATTTCGGCCCGGTTGCCCGAAGCACCTTTCGCCGCGGGGGGCGCCGAACTGGACGCCCCACCCGCAGAGAACCCGAATGCGGACGAAAACGAATTGGCCGCGTTTACCGCGAAATACGTCCGCACCGGGATGGCCGAAATCTCGGCCGCCCTGATGGATGTGCTGGCTAGCGCCGCTACCGTGCTGATCTTTATGTTCTTCCTGCTGCTGGGAGGCTCCAGCGCTTCGCTGCCTCAAACCGGCATCTGGGTCGAGATCGTCTCCAAAATTCGGAACTACATCGTCACCAAGACGATCATCTCCGTGTTCACCGGCGGATTGTTCGGATTGGTGCTGTGGCTGTACGGGATCCCCCTGGCCGTGGTCTTCGCCCTGCTGGCTTTTCTGCTGAATTTCATCCCCAGTATCGGCCCAATCCTGGCCAGTTTGCTCCCGCTGCCGGTAATTCTTCTGTCGCCTGAATTGGGGGTCGGCGCGATGGCTTTAGTGATCGGCTTGACGGCAAGTATCCAATTCGTCAGTGGGAACTTGATCGAGCCCAAGGTGATGGGCGACTCCTTCCAATTGCATCCGGTGGCGGTGTTGCTGAGCCTGATGCTGTGGGGTGTGATTTGGGGTATCATCGGGATGATCCTGGCCACCCCGATCACGGCCGCGATGAAGATCCTGTTCGAGCGTTTCGACCACACGCGTCCGATTGCCCAACTGTTGGCCGGCCGGTTCGATGCTGTCCGCGAGTTCTTCGGCGAGGGTACCGAAGAATGATTCAGCCCGGTTTTCTTGGGGAGGCGTTGCGGCGAGCAAGCCCCAGCAGCAGGCTTCCCAATGCCAGCAGCGGCAGCGTGCCCGGTTCCGGGACCGGTTCGTTCGCAAGGGGACTGCCCCACAGGACCACATTGTCCACACGTTGGGTGCCGGCCCAGCTGGAACCACCTTCCAAGGCGGTCAACCGGAGGGTGAGTTCGGGAAGATTGGCTGCCACGGGCGGCAGGGCAAGCGGGCCGAACACCGAGGCCTGGGCTAGCGAACCGGACGTCCAGGAAATGACGGGAACCAGATAGGGGGCCCCGAGATCCTCGAAACCGGTTCCCCTGTCGATTTGCAGTTGAAACCTGGCCGGCCCCGTTGCACTGCGGGTCTGGTGCCATTCGAACCACAGACTCTGGAAGCCCTCGCTGGAGGTAGTGAATTCGTACCCTTCGCCCTCGGACCAGCGGTTGGAATTGAACGAATGGAACGAGCCGTTTCCCGCAGGGCTGCTGTAGGCGACCGACGGATCGGCATGCGATCCGTGGGCTCGACTGGAACCCGCGAACCAGCCACCCTCCGCCAGATGCGGCCCCGCGGTCGCGGGCTGGCTGGTCTCAAACGTCCATTCGGCCAATTGGATGGCCCCGCAGGCGGTGGCCGGGAATCCGAAACCGGATGCCACCACCAGCGCCGCGACGAGTGCGCAACAGGAAACCTTGAGCATCGGAAAACTCCTGAAACCGGAACGAAGGAAGCCAAGCGGCAAAACACGGTTAGCCGTGCCTGCATTCTTCATCCACCCCCTATTAAAGAGGGTTGTAGCGATCTGAACGAGCGGATTTTCAACCCCGCGAAGTTCGGGTATTAATCTAAAACGGGCCGGAAAGCGTTGTCAAGCGGTTGGGAAAAAATTCCGGAGAGCACGGCAGCGTAGGCGAGTTCGTCGTCGGACAAAAGCCCATCGTCGTGGCAACCCGGCAGGATGCCAATTCTGGTGTTTGGGGACCGTTTTCGTGCACGTGTCGCAGTAGCGTCAGCGGATCGGAGGGAGCATTTCGGTCGGATAACGTTAGGCGTTCTAACCTGCTGGCTTCCGGGTCGCGGACAGAGCAGGTGATGGTGCGCGGCGAACCGTGCAGGCCACACGCTCGACGATCCGGGATGCGACACCGCCAACTCAAGCCGTCGCCTTGAAGTGGGGAGTGCCGTCGAGAAGCGAGAACCCCCGTTGCAGCCAAGAAAACTCCGCAAGAAACCACCGCGGAGCGGTTCAGTTCAACGAATCCATGCAACTCCGTGGCGTGGGGCTGGGGTCGGCTGATATAACGGCTCAATCGAACAAGACCGATCGCCACGGTCGGATCACCAAGCGTGGTTCCCGACTGTTGCGCACCATGTTGGTGGAGTGTGCTTGGGCTGCGCTGCGTTACAACGCTTGGGCGCAGGCGGTGTACGAGCGGATTCACGGCGGCCAAAAGAGTCCGTCTACAACCACGAACACCGAACACAAGGCCTGACCCCGGCGACCCCGCCTCTGGGAAAAGCAATGAACTACATGCTCAACCACTGGGAGAAGCTGACGCGGTTTTTGCACGTACCGGGTATGCCGTTGGACAACAACATCTGCGAGCGAGCGTTGAAGATGGCGACCTGACCGAAGTCCAACGGCACGAAGAG
>SLMF01000565.1 GCA_007133715.1 Planctomycetaceae bacterium | reverse complement strand
CTGCGACACGACTTTGCGATGGAGTTCACGCACCCGCGGGAGGTCAAACGGGTGCGGGAGAGCACGGTTCGGCAGCGTCTGGAGACGCAGTTGGCCGAAGCCACGTTGCCTTTGGCGTTGGAGCGACAGCGGCTGGAGGTTCAGAAGGCCCGCCAGCAGCGCGAGCGTTCCCAGGAGCGGTTACAGCAGTTGGAGGCGGATCGGGAACAAATGACCGTGCGGTCACCGGGGGCGGGGCTGGTATACTATGGCAAGAGCACGCGGGGCCGCTTCAGTGATGCGGGTTCGTTGAGCGAGAACCTGCGCCCGCAGGGCACGGTGCAATTGAACCAGGTGATCCTGACGGTTGTGGACCCGAAGGCGGTCGCCCTGCGGCTGACGGTTCCCGAGGAGCAGTTGCATCGGATGCGGCTCGGATTGGCGGGCGTTGCGATTCCGAAGGCTTACCCTCGTCTGCGTCTGCCGGTGGTGGTGAACGAAGTGGGTCGCGTCCCCCTGCGGCCGGGGAATTTCGATGCCCAGGCTCAAATCACTGCCACCGAGGATGGGGAACGCGTGTTGCCGGGGATGGTCTGCCAGCTGCGATTCGAGCCGTACGTGGCGCAAGACGCGTTGACGATCCCGCCCAAGTCGTTGCAAACCGATCCCCACGATCCGGATCAGCACTATGTTTATCGGCTGGATGCGGAGGATCGCCCCGCACGCCGGAACGTGCAAGTGGGAGAACAGACCGACGAGCACGCCGAGATTTTGGAGGGTCTGGAGGCGGGTGATCGGGTCTTGCTGGAAGCGCCGGCGACGAAGGACTAGCGCGGTGCTGGTCGGGGGTTTTCCGGATTCGGTTAGCGCCACAGGTGGAGAAGTACATGGGTACGTTTTGTCGAGCCATTTTGATCGCGTTGCTGGCGGTGCCGGTGGGGGTGGCGATTTCGCAACCGCCCGGGGTGGATTTCGAACCGCCCGGGGTGGAACAGCGGCAAGCGGCCATTGATCGCGGGGTCCAATTCCTGCTCGAACGCCAGAATCCCAACGGCTCCTGGGGGTCGATCGGCGGCCAGCGGCCGTTTGAGGTCCTGGCGCCGGTGCCGGGGGCTCATCATGCCTTCCGCGCCGCGGTGACCTCGTTGTGCGTGGCGGCCCTACTGGAAACCCGGGCGGAGGAGCCCGAGGTGCAGGAGGCGCTCGAGCGGGCGGAGGCCTGGATGTTCGCGCACCTGCCCCGCTTGCGGCGGGCGACCCCGGCCGTGTTCTACAACACCTGGGGGCACGCCTATGCCATCCGCGCCGGCGTCCGTTTGCTCGAGTTTCGCCAGGGTGACCCCGCTCGCCAGCAGCGGATCCGCGAGCTGATCGAGCAGCAGATCGAATTGCTGTCCCGATATGAAGTGGTCGACGGAGGCTGGGCCTATTACGATTTCGCAGCGCGGACGCAGCGGCCCAGCGGTTCGACAATCGGCTTCGTCACGGCCACCGTGCTGATCGCCCTGGATGAAGCCCGAGCGGTCGGTATCGAAACGCCCCAACGGTACCTTGACCGAGCCCAAGCGTCGATCCTCCGCCAGCGGAATCCGGATTTCAGCTATGTGTACGGCGAGTATCTCAAATATCGGCCAATGCTGGATGTCAACCGGCCCGCCGGCAGCCTGGGCCGCTCGCAGGTCTGCAATCTGGCCATGCGGCGGTGGGGCGATGAAGCGGTGACCGACGACGTGATCCGCGATTGGCTGGATCGGCTGTTCGCCCGCAACGGCTGGTTGGACATCGGCCGCAAACGGCCGATCCCCCACGAATCCTGGTTCCAAGTGGCCGGCTACTTTTTCTACTACGGCCACTTTTACGCCGCCGGGTGCATCGAACTGCTGCCGGAATCCGAACGGCAACCCTACCAAGATCGAATGGCTGCCCTGCTGATCGGGCTGCAGGAACGGGATGGCTCCTGGTGGGATTTTCCCCTGTACGACTACCACCAGCAGTATGGCACGGCCTACGCTCTGATGACCTTGCACCGCTGCCGCTGACTCGGCCCGAGTTCGACCAAGGGCGGCGTTTCGACACGGCGGGCCGCTTGTCCGGGCCGAACAGCATGCGTTTGGAGATCCGCCAGTTCACCACCCGGCAGCGTATCTCTCACCGGCTCCCCCGCAATCACCACCGTGGCCTGACAGACCACTGACAAATCGGCCCCGCTCGCCTAAATCGCCCAGCAAGGCCGGCAACGCCTGATCCAGAGCCGGCAGCTGCTGTTTCATGCCCGGCGTGATGCCCTTCCTGCACGATTTGGAAGTCGAATTCCCGCCCGAGGAGGCAAAGGTCCGCCGCGGTTTGCCGGGTGGGTTTGGCTTCGACTAGAATAGCATCATGGACGATCCCACCACCAGTAACCGCTGTCTGATTTTGGACCTGGGCCGCATCCCCCCCAGCGAGGTTGTCGAGCGGACACAATCGCTCGCGACACCGGCGTCAGGGTGGTCATATGCTACCCGAATGGGGCGCACTACGATTTCCTTGGAACCGGTCGAATACCGGATCCTCGGCTTCCTGGCTGCCAAGCCTTACCATGCCTACACGCCTCGCCAAATCGTTCAGGCCGTGACGCGTGCGCGGCAGCCGGTGACGGAAGCGACGTTGGATCGTCACATCGCTTCGCTGCGGGAGAAATTGGGCTTCTTTGCCGATTACATCCAGACGGTCCCCTACATTGGCTACCGCTTCAAGGAATGACCGTCGGTCCGGCCCCTTGCCGGGGCCTGGCAGTCGATTCCGGAGGACTTATGGGTCTTATGTCCCAGAGGTCCGATAAAACCGAGTGCCGCAAATCACAATGGATAGGCCACTAAGGCCGGAATCTGCCTTGCTGCGCGTCCCCGTAGGTTGGGCATTCCTGCCCGACGGACGTAGGATCATCGACAAGAACGTCGCACGGATTACGAATCCCTCACTGCGGATCCACCATGGG
>SLMF01000516.1 GCA_007133715.1 Planctomycetaceae bacterium | reverse complement strand
ACTACTCGGCCGACGACGGGCAGACGGTCAAAATTGCCTACGCCTTCGGACAGAATCCTTATCATCGCGACAACGGCTCGCCCGGCGGAGGCTCTTCCGGCACCCTCCTGGGCGATCCCGACAATCCCGTGTTCTGCCGCCATCTCCACAGCGTGGCCTATAACCCGCAGGAACAAGCTTTTTATGCCTGTACCGGCGATCACGACCGGGCTGAGGGTTTCGAGTGTCATTGGCTCCGCGGAACCTACCATGCCGCCCGCGATCAGTGGCAATGGAAGGTCCTGGTGTCGGATCGGCTGAACTCGAGGTACAAGTCGGGAGGCATCAATTTTGTCGACGGGCAACTTTACTTCATCAGCGATGCAAACGGTCCTTTGCCCCACGATCGGGGCTTGTTCCGCTGCCATCCAGACGATCTGGCCGATCCGGCCAAACATACGATGCTGTTCAACCCGCGTTACGAATGCGCGAACATGATTATTGAAGACGGGGTGATCCTGGCGGCGCACTATGCGCCGGCTTCGCCGTTCTCGGCTGGCATCATCATTTCGCCCGACCTGGGACAGACCTGGGCGGAATACGACCTGACCGAATTGGGGCCACGTTCCCCCGTCCGCTTCCATCAGAAGAACCGCGACGGCTGGTTCCGCGTGGGCTTGAAGCGGCGCTGGATCGATCGGGCCGAAGTCCTGTTCATCCGGCCGAAACCGCTTGCCGCGAGTTGAGCCCGATTCGCGCACCACAGCAGTTGCCGATCCGGATCGCCGCCACAATGCCACGACCGTCGGTTCGGCCTCCCGAGACGCCGAACCGTGACGTCGGCCTGCGGCGAATGGCTACCAGCGGTATTCCACGCCCGCCGTCACCCCTTGGACCCACGCACTGCTCCAGCGGCCAAGATACGCCGGACGCTGCGGACCCTCGATCGGATCGGCCGGCGGCGGGATCAGCTCCGGGTTCACCACCGGATCGATCTGCTGACCCGCCCAGGCGACGCCCGGCAGGTACAGACACGAATAGCCGACCAGCAGCCGCGTCCGAGGATGGATCAAATATCCTACGTTCAAATCCAACTCGGGAACCAGCGTCCATTGACGCGAACGGTAGTGCCCGATGTTGCTGCTCAAAGCCAATAGCCCGCCCGGATACAGTACTTCGCTGTCATCCACATTGGTAACCCGCGTTTCGCCAAAGATCGATACGTTGCGATCCATCACTCCCAGACTGACCTGGGGCCGGGCTTCCAACGACCAGCGGCCATGATGGCGGAGGTAATCGAAGCCCAGTTTCAACCCGTAGAAGTCGTTCGTCGTGCGGAACCGATCTTCAATATCGAATCGAGTGCCGTCGGCGATTTCAGGGAATAACGGATCTTCTCCCGTCGGCGTTTCCAGCACTTCCAGCGATTCCCGGATCGTGAGCCGATCGGACAGGTTCAGGTAGCGGAAGCCGACCAGCAGATCCTGCCGCACGCAAGCGCGGCGTTTGTAATCGGCCGTGTGATCGGCGAAGGGCTTGCTGTACGGATCGTAGCAGCAGTAGGGATCGCAGAACATGTTATGCCGTCCCAGCAGTTCGGCGCCCAGCAGGGAAGTTCGCGACCGCGCGTCGACGACGCCGGCCAAGCCGGGGAACTCGACCAACTGTGCCGCGTTTTGGCCCGTGTTGGCGTTGATGAACGGGCGGCCGACAATCAGGGAACCCTCGCCCGCGCCGGCAGTTGCCGAATCGCTATTCGGTGCGAGCAGGAAGAAGCTGCCTTCCAGACCGTGTTTGCGGTTACAGTCGAACCAGGTGCCCATGCGCAGACGGAACCCGCTGTGCATGTCCCGGTTCAAGCGTCCGCCGCCAAAAAGGATTTCCGTCCCCGGCGTACCGATCACACCGGCATCTTCCCGGAGGGTTCCTTCGGGGCTGGTCGTGATCAAGGGTGGCGTTTCGGCCCCGCCGATCCACCAGCCCAGATACTCGGCCCGCACCCAATGCCGTCCGGGCGGGCCGCAGGTATGGCAGCCGTCTTTCATACAAGCCGCCTTTTTCGCCGGGTCGCAATCCGCCGTACCTTTCGGATGAGTGTGCGGGCAGGTCGTGGCGCAGTAGCGGGTGTAGGAGCCGGGGGGCGTTACGGTTGTGCCGTGGCTTCCGTTCGCAACGGAAACACCGCTCATGCCGCCGATCCCCAGCAGGCAGATCGCGAGCGTCGCGACCCACCGGGGGTGCGTGGTTCTCATGGCCAATCCTCCTGAATCTGTCTGAGAACACAGGGAACCCCAACAGCGAGCCCCACGCACCCGGAAGCCCGGGGCGACAGGCGGCTGCCAGCAGTTCCCGAAAAGATAGCCTCATGCCGTCCAGGACTATCGGCCTGCTGGCGGCCCGCCTGCCACTATCGTACCACCGATTCCATTTGCATGCGTTGGACCGAAAACGCCTCACGAGCCGATGATGCCGGAATGTTTCACCAGTCGGTTCGTAGCGATCGCACGGCCCGCATCACACCGGCAGCGGCTGCTGACGGGCGACGTCCCCGGCGAACAACTCGATCAAATCGGCCAAGGAATCCTCACCGGCATCGTCGCGGTTTCCGCTGGGATCGGCAAGTCCGTACGGATCCGGGTCTTCGTCGTCATCCGCAAAGGCGAAACGAGAGAGATCATCGTCGGAATCCTCGTCCGCATCCCACCAAGCGTTATCGCCGAACACCGCGTGCTGCGGCGGCTGGTCCGGGGCCTGCTGCGGTCCCCGTGTCAGCGGCGTCAGTGCGACCGCCGCTTCCGGCTCGCCGCCGTCGGCTGCGGCCGGCGACTCGTTCAGATGATTGATCACCAGCAGCGCGTCCAGGGCAGTCACCCAACCGTCGCCGGAGACATCCGCTCGCAAGTCGGGCGAGTAACCGGACCCTTCGGTCGTACCGCGATTCAATTCGTTGATGATGAACAGCACATCGGCCGGAGTGACCCGCCCATCGCCGTT
>SLMF01000400.1 GCA_007133715.1 Planctomycetaceae bacterium | reverse complement strand
GTGGCCGCCTGGCGGTCGATTCTGCCATTTTGGCAGTCGGTGTCTCCCTTGGCTCCTCGGTCCGGGAGCCGTGCCTTCGGGACTCATGCGGTGGATGTCCCGGGCTTCGCCTGCATCCGATGGGCCTGGCGGCCTGCACGGTTTGGCTCGATGCGAATTTTTCCTCCCCGCCCCACCGGGCATGTAGGAAGTTCTTCGTTCTTCGTTCGTGGTTCTAGTTATCGCTGCGTGAAATCATGCGGCGGTCTTGATAGCCGGAGGCATAAAGACCGGCTTGTGAATTTTGCATGCATAACCACGAACTACGAACCACGAACCACGAACCAAGCACCAAGCACCAAGCACCAAGCACCAAGCACCGGCCACCGGCCACCTATTTTTTCCGATCCCCGAGTGCGATGTGGGTCCGCGCCCTGGATTGGTGAGGCGGAAAGGGAAGGAAAATCGCGTGGTCGAGCCGGGGTGTGCCCTGATGGTCCGCGATGCTGGGTCGGTTTCTACGCCGGCGGGCCGATGATGGCCGAGATGGTTGGTTCGCGAAGGTCGGTCGGTTTTCGTGGCGGCGCCGGCGGGGCGCAGGGCCAAGCGATAGGCGGACCTGACGAGGGTCGGTGATCGTCGGGCGAAGCGCGCAATCAGCAGCCGGCCAGGCTCCTTTTCTTTTTGGAACCCAACTCGTGCCGCGAAGCCAACTTCTCACCGCGAAGCGGTTCGACAACAAAGCCCGGGGTCGCGATAGCGCACCCCGGGGACGCTGTAGAAATCGATGTTGTTGATATCGCCGCTGGCGCCGTTGGTCATCATGGCCACGAAATCTTGGGGCGGATTCGAGGCGCCGACGCGGTAGGGCATGATCCGTGCGAATTTGCCGAAGTAATCGGCCGGAGCCCTCCCCACCGACCGGCCGTCCTCCTCGATCACGCGGGGGATGCCGCCCACATAGTGCAGCGCATGGTTGGCGATCAGCCCCAGGGCTGGGCCGCGCCGCGTGCGGTTGCCAGGTTGAGCGTGAAACGTTAGGCTAAAGCGGCGGATTGATGATTGGTTCTGGCCAGCGACCGCCTGGCCTCGGCAGGCTGATTGGCAAATCGGCCGAGTCCCCGGGGGAGTTCGCTGGCTGTTGAGCGGACCGTCGCCGGGGGGTGGGCGGTCGCAGCGAGGTGCCCTGATGGCTCGCAAAACCATCCGACTGTCCCAACCGCTGGTCGGTTCGACTCGGGATCGCACGAGCCGGCCTGCCGCATTGCGGCTGACTCGCTCGGCCAGCGTAACCCCCGCTCATTGGGAGGCGGCGCGACGGTTGGGCAGTCCCTTGGCGGTCGGCCCGCCGCTGTGCGACGAACTGCTTGCGCTGGTCGAACACACGTTTACGGAAGAGGAGGCCCGGGTCGTGGCGGTGCTCCGCACCCTGCGCGGCCGCACCGCCGGCCAGGTGGCTCGGCGGATCGCCCGTCCGGTGGTCGAGACCGAGGCGGTTCTGCGGCGTTTGGCACACGAAAAACGGGCCATTGCCGCCCATGGTTCGGCCGCACAGCCGCGTTATTGGCTGCTGCCGATCATGCCGGGGATGTTCGAGATGGTGCTGATCGGGCAAGCGCCGGACCGCTGGACGCCATGGCATCGTCGTTTTGCGGAGTTGGTGGAGGCGTTATTCAACACCGGTTACACTTTGGATTATCAGCAGCGTCCGCCCCCGGCCTTGTTCCGCTTTTTGCCGCTACCCCCGATCAGCGAGGCGCACCCGGCGGCGTTGCCTTCGGATCGTCTGGAGGTCGTGCTCGAGCGTTTCGAGACGTTTGGGGTCGGACATTGTCCTTGTCGGATGTCCACCCCGCCGCTGGGCGAGGGTTGCGGGCGTCCGTTGGAGGTTTGTACGGCGATGGGCGAATGGGCCGAGCGGGGGATCCAGGCCGGCTGGTTGCGGCGCGTGTCGCGTCAGGAGATCTTGGACATCAAGCGCAACGCCGAGTCGCACGGGTTGGTGACGTGGATCTTGAATGTGGACTCGACCCGCTCGCAGGCCTCCTGTTCCTGCTGCGGCTGCTGTTGCAAGGCGATGCGGATGGTTCGGCAGTTCAACGCACCGGGCGTGTTGGCGCCGCCGCATTTCCTGCCCGAAATCGAGGTGGCTGCTTGCAACGGCTGCGGCCGTTGTGCCAGCACCTGCCCGATGGGCGCGTTGAGCATCGAGCCTGACTCGCGGAGCCTGCAGCACCATGCGGCCCGCTGTATCGGGTGCGGGTTGTGTCAAAGGGCGTGTGAAGGCCAGCGGGCGATCCGGTTGCAGCCGGTACCCGAATCCCGCTTGCCGTATCGCAGTTGGTTTTCTATGTTGTTGCGGAACGCACCGGGGCTGTTGCAGACTTCCTGGCAGACTCTGTTTCGGCGGAAAGGAGGAGCGTGATGGGCTTCGTTCACGGGAGGCGCGGGTGGTTGTGTGCGGTGGCAGCGACCATGGGCTGGATGGTGGGCTCCGCTCGTTCTGTCCCCGCGGGCGAGGTGATTCGTCTGCCGGCCAAGGAGACGTTGACGGCGGTCGAAATTTATGAAGTCGCGTTCAGCGAAGCCACTCCGATTCCGTCGGGCAGCGAATGGGAGGTTCTCATCCGGCATGGGCAAGGGGAGACGCCCACTCGGGTGCGTCCTGAGGCCTCCCGAGTGCTGGGGACATTTGCGTTTGACGAAGGCACGGACGGATACGTACAGATCCAGGCAGGTGGTTCCCAGGGTCTGGTGGTCGCCGATGCGGTCGAATGGGGTCCGGCAGGCCCGCCAGCCGCTACGGACTGAACTCAGTTGTTTTCGGTCCGCTCGTCCTGCGGCGATTGGCGGAGGTGATCCTGCAGGTAGAGTGCCCGTTCGATATTCCGATCCGCGGTACTCAGCGCGCTGCCGCGGAGTTTTTGCAGGTGAGCTGGCTGGGTGTGGATAAACAGCTTGTTCACGGTCGGGATTTCGACGTTTCGGATCAATCCCAG
>SLMF01000235.1 GCA_007133715.1 Planctomycetaceae bacterium | reverse complement strand
GGCAGCCGCCGGGGAGGCGTCCGCCAACTCAACTGCGGCCGCGGAATCGGCAGCGTCTGGCACATCGGGCCCCGACCCGGAAGAGGCCGAAGACGGCTCGCTGACCGCCGGCTCGGACCGGGGTCGCTTGTCCGCCTGCTGGACAGCTCCCGCTTCCCGCTGCTCTTGGCTGTCGGCCGCACGCTCCTGTGAACCGGCCCCCTTGCTACGCTTGGATACCAGTTTCTGCAAACCCTCGGCCAACCGTGCCAGGATCGGGTGTAACCGAGCACTCTCCGGTTTGGTCGAATACTCGGTACCCAACTGGTGTAGCAGCGAGCCGAACTCGATCCCCTTGGTCTTGGGGATCGCCCGTTCTAAACCCGGCACCCGATGCTTGGCGGCCTCCGCCTGGGTCATGATGCCCAGGTTCTGGAACAAGGCATAGATCCCCTGACAGCAGGGAATCGCATGACCGCTGAGCGCGTGCTGAGTCACGTAAGCCACGACAAAGGGGCTCGTGCCGTCGATCGCCTCCAGTTCCTCGACCGCTTTGCCCAACTTCTGCTTCTTGAGGTGTTCCAGTTCGAAGGCATAATGGGCTTCGAAAACACTCTGCAAGCAGCGTTTCGCGCGGGTGGCCGCCGCCGCGGGACCCGGCAGGCAGCTGAGCGTTTCAGCCAACTCCGTGATCGTCGTCACCCGCACTTCGTTCCAGTCGAAATACGCCTGCTGCAGCTTGGCAAACGCTTCGTCGGCCGCCTCGAAGGGCGCATTTTCCAAACAGCAGGCATACAGCAGATGCTCGAGCACCGTGCGATCGCCTGGCGGCCGGATGGGCGTGAAGTGCTCCTTCAGAACCCGGTGCACCTCATGGATCAAGACTTGTCGGTTGGTTGAAGACATGAAGACCTCGGCCGTTAGCTTTCCGTGTCGTCCCCCGGGGTGCTCGTGCCGCCGGGTGGCGATTCCAAGGGACTGTCCTGTTCCGCCGCCTCGCCCTGCGGGCTCTCCGGCGTGTCGTCCGGAACCGCCGGCTCCGCCGCTGGCAGCAACTCGCTCAGCAAGCGGCTGACTTCGATCGAGTGTTTCACCCCCAGATCCAGCTTGAAAGCCAACTTCGGGGTGTAACGCGTCTCGATCCGCCGGGCAATCTTCTGCTGGAGAAAACCGGCTGCATTCTGCAAACCATGCAGCGAGCGATTCTGCTGCTGGGCATCCCCCATCACGGACACATGAACCTTGGCATGCCGCAAATCGGAGGAAACTTCCACATAGGTTACGGTCACATCGCGAATGCGGGGATCCCGCAATTCCGTGAGGATGGCCATGCTGACCACCTCCCGGACCGCTTCGGCTACTTTCAATACGCGTCGGGAACTCATGACTTCCAACTTAGAAAAACGGAAGAGACGGGGCTCGAAGGAAACCGCACGCCGGGAAACGAACCGCCAAGCCCCGCTTGCCCGCCAACCAACCACCGGGCGTCGCCGGGGGGCTACAGCGAGCGGGCCACTTCCTCGATACGATACGCTTCCAATACATCGTCCTGCTTCACGTCATTGAACCCGGCCAACTTCAGACCGCATTCCATGCCGCGCGACACCTCTTTGACATCCTCCTTCTCGCGTCGTAAGGATTCCATCGGATAGTCCCCGATCGTCCGCCCGTCGCGATTGACCCGAATGCGGCAGCCACGCTGCAGCGAACCGCGGACCACATAGCATCCGGCCACCGCGCCGACCCGGCTGATCGGGAACACCCGCTTGACCAGCGCGTGTCCCAGTTCCACAATCCGTTCCTCGGGCTTCAATTTGCCTTCCAGCAACGCCCGGATCTCGTCGGTCATCTTGTAGATCACATCGTAGCGGCGGATCTCGACCTGCTTCTCGTCTGCCAAACTGCGAGCGCTCTCGTCCGGGATCACATTGAATCCGATCACCACCGCTTCCGAGGCGTGCGCCAGCATGATGTCGGCCGCCGTGATCGCCCCGACCGCTTTGTGCAAGATCTTGATCTGCACCTCTGGATGCTGCAGCTTGGACAGCTCCTTCTCGATCGCTTCGATCGAGCCTCGCACGTCGGCTCGGACGATCAAGTTCAACGTGACCTGATCCTCCGCAGTCCCCAGACGACCTTCGGCCAGACGCCGCTGGAATTCGTCGAACGAGACCCGCGTCGTGAACCCGGATAACGACTGCTCGCGATGACGGTTCGCTCGCTGCTCGGCAATCTCCCGCGCTTGCGAGATGTCTTCCAGCACCAGGAACTGCTGTCCGGCCTCGGGGGCCAGTGTCAACCCCGTGATGTTGACGGGCGTCGAAGGACCCGCACTTTTCACCCGCTGGCCCTTGCCCAACGTGCTGTACATCGCCTTGACGCGACCATAGGACTCGCCACAAACGACCACATCCCCGACGTGCAACGTCCCCTTCTTCACGATCAGTTTAGCGATCACGCCCCGCCCCGGTTCCTGCTCGGCTTCCAAACATACCCCGACCGCCCGGCGATCCGGGTTGGCCCGGTACTCGTTCATCTCGGCCGTCACCAGAATGGTTTCCAGCAGATCGTCCATGCCTTCACCCGTCGTGGCGCTGGTCTTGATGACTTCCAAATCCCCGCCCCATTCGCTGGGCAAGAGATTCTGGGCGGCCAGCTGCTGCATCACCCGGTTCGGATCGGCGCCCGGCAAGTCGACTTTGTTCAGAGCCACGATGATCGGCACGCCCGCCGCGCGAGCGTGACTGATCGCCTCCTCCGTCTGCGGCATCACGCCGTCCTCGGCAGCGACGACCAGCACCGCGATGTCGGTGACGTTAGCACCCCGCGCCCGCATCTCGGTGAACGCCTCGTGACCCGGGGTGTCGACAAACGAGATCTTCCGACCGTCCTTCTCGATCTGGTAAGCCCGGATGTGCTGGGTGATCCCCCCCGCTTCGCCCGAAACCACATCGGTCCCGATGATCCGATCCAGCAGCGAGGTCTTACCGTGATCGACATG
>SLMF01000331.1 GCA_007133715.1 Planctomycetaceae bacterium | reverse complement strand
GGGACTGACGTTGCGTCTGCAGCTCGATCCCCAAGCCCACGAAATTCCCGGCGATCTGGTTAAAGGTATCTTCCAGTTGGCCGCGGGTGAGGAAGGTCGAGTACAGATCGAGAGAGCTGGTCGCTCCGCAGGCGAATTCCAGGATCGTCGCCACCGGCGGCAGTCCGAGTTGCTCGGTTGCCGCCTGCGCCACGTTGGCCGCCACCTCTTGGGCCTGACGAGAACTCTTGACCACCGTCACATCCATGCGTCGCTGGATCGTCTGGGCAAACTGCTCCCGTTTTTCCGGGGAGACTTGCAAACCGTTCTTCTCGTGGAACGAAATTTGTTGCAAAGCCAGCAGGAGATTGGCCAAACCGCGTTCGGCCAATTGCTGCCAATCAGGCGGTTCGACGTAATGGGTGTGGATCTTGGTGAGGATTTCACCGTACAGCTCCAACGCGGCCGTGTCGCTCAGATCGGTCAGGGATTGAACGAAGCTTTGGTCTTGGTAGCGGCGAGCCAGTTCGTAGTGCGAGCGGGCGCGGGTCAGGCGTTCCCAGAGGTCGCGATGTTCGGGAAACTCGCGAACCGCCGCTTCATAATGTGCCAGCGCTTCACCCCATCGCTGTTGGGCTTCCAGCGCGAACCCGCGTTCGAGCGTTTCTTCCAACTGGGGGGCTCGGTCGACGGCATCGGCCGGGATCAAGACCTGGGCCCGAACGGAGGCCGTGCCGAAGATCAGCGCGATCGCCAGCCACATTGCCAAGCTTCGAGCAACCTGCGTCTGCCAAGGCTGACGAGGCGCCGCCCGAGCACAACTCCGGTTCCGCATCATCAAGGGTGTGTCCAAGCCGTCAGGAGGTCGGTACGAAAGGGCCGTCGAGCAGGGGAAGCGCCCGTGCGCTTCGGAATGCTCGAATATAGAACAGCATTTGCCCTGCGGCAAAAAATCGACCATCCACCCGGCTGGGACAACCGCTTCAACCGGCACGGATTAAGACGTCAAGTCCGGTCATGCAGTTTAGCCAAAATGGGTACCAGGGGATGCCGAGCCCGCCTCCTTGCGGTAGGGTACGTCTTGGACCGAGAATCCTTCCCGACTGCCATCACGGTTCCCGGCTTCGAAAAGTCGCCGGGCCCGCTGGCAGTCCCGGGCAATCAGACCCATCCTAGGCGCGGGCTGATTGCCGGGCAAATCCCGCCTCACCAACCTTGCTTGAATGCCAGGCAGGAAACGAGTACCATGAAACGGTGCCATGGTGGCACCGGAGGAAACCGATGAAGCTGACGCTCAAGTCCGAAGAAGGTGATCTGGCATTGGTTCAGATTGCGGGCGAACTCTCCCAAAAACGCTTGGCACATGAAGCCAATCCGCTGGACGAATTGCTTGGCGAGGAGTGTTATGGCCGGAAGGTGCTGTTCGATCTGCGGCGAGTGACCGCGATCGACTCCAGCGGTGTGGGGTGGTTGTTGTCCACCCAAAAGAGCTTCCGGATGCAGGGCGGCAAGATGGTCCTGCATTCGCTTTCTCCGTTTGCCCGCGACGTGCTGAAGATTCTGAATATGCAGCTAGTTTTCCAGATCGCGGAGAATGAAACCTCCGCACGCCAGTTGGTTCAGGAACCCTCGACATGAATGAGCTGCCGCTTGCCGAATCCTTTGACCCTGCGACCCTGGCTTCCATGCCGGCCGAGGCGGCCGTGGATGCGTTGTTACGCCATGCCGCGATGATGGAAGCCAGCGATCTGTTTTTGCTGAGTGACGAGACCAGCACGAACGTCTGCATGCGTCGGCATGGGAAGATCGTGCCGATCGCGTTTGTGCCCCCCAATCAGGGAAAACATTTTGTCACGCACATCAAGGCCATGTCGGCGATGGACATTGCCGATCACCGTCGCCCCGGAGAAGGTCGGTGGCTGCATGCCCGCAGCGGGAAACGGCTGGATATCCGCATCAACTGCATCAGCACCCTGTTCGGCGAGGACATGGCCTTGCGGTTGTGGGACCGGGACGAGGGGATTCGTCGGCTGGACCGGCTGGGCATGTTTCCCGGGGAACTCGAGGTGCTGAAGAGTCTGTTGAGTCGTCCCAGCGGACTGGTTCTGGTCACCGGGCCGACGGGAACGGGAAAGACCACCACTTTGTACGCCTGTCTTTCGCATCTGAACAATGGGCAGCGGAAGCTGAACACATTGGAGGACCCGATCGAATATGCGATCGAAGGGATCCGGCAATCGCAGGTGATCCCCAAGATCGGCATCGATTTTCCCGAACTGCTACGGAATGTTTTGCGGCAGTCGCCGGATGTGATCATGGTGGGCGAGATCCGCGATGAGCAGACGGCCATCTCGGCGGTGCGGGCGGCGAACAGCGGACATTTGGTATTGAGCACGCTGCATGCCCCGGTGGCTGCGGCGGCGCCGCAGAGTCTGTTGGCTCTGGGTACCTCACCCTACTTTCTGTCTAGTTGTTTATTGGGAGTGGTCGCTCAGCGCTTGGTTCGGACGTTGTGTCCCCACTGCCGGATGGAATTCGATTTGGAGGGGGCGCCCGGCACGTTTGAAGAGATCAGTCACTTATTGGGGCCGGAGGATGGCAAGGCGATCTACGGGCCCAGCAGTTGTGATGCGTGCCACCATACGGGCTATTCCGGCCGCACGGGGATCTTCGAGATCATGACGATGACCCAGGAGATCCGCCGTCTGATCGCCCGCGCAGGTTCGGCTCAGGACGTTGGCCGGGCGGCGGTGGCCAACGGCATGACCCCCTTCCGTCACAGCGCCTTGTTGAAGGTCGCTCAGGGCGTGACCAGCACGGAAGAGATTCTGGGTTCGGTACCGGCTGAGTTTCTGGGTATTGAGGACTAGGTTGGCGGGTCAGGAATCGTTCAGGGCCTGTTCGAGGAAGCGGATCTGGCCATGCACGGCTTCCATCCCCGGATTCACCTCGACCGCCCGGCGAAAGCATTCCAGCGCCGCGAAGCCCTCGCCCATTTCCAG
>SLMF01000727.1 GCA_007133715.1 Planctomycetaceae bacterium | reverse complement strand
TTCCAAATCGCCTTGCTGAACCGCCAACCCGCCTTCGGTCAGGCGGCAGTCGATCTGGCACAGCATGCGAGCCGAGGCGGCGGGAACCACGTCGGCTTGAGCTGCCGCCGCTTCCGGAAAACCCATCCGGGCAAAGATCGCGGCCAGATGCACATGCTCGAGTTGGGCCGCACGCCAGCGAGCCAACGCGGCGTTCAGATGCTGACGCGCCCCGCCAAACGGCTGGTGACGCTGACGAGCCTCCCGGGCCAAGCGGGCACCATGAGCACCGCCGATCCGACCCAGTAAATGCTCGTAAAACGCATCCCGGTAGGCCGCGATTCGCGGCAACAACGCGGCCAGATTGACCGACGAATCGTGCGTGTCCGGGCCCGTGCCGCTGATGCCCGTCGACATGATGATCGTACCGGCCAACACCGCGGCCGCTTCCAATACCAATTGATCTTGCGGCAGCCGCGGCTCGCTGGACAGCCGCGACATCAGCGCGTCCAACGTGATCTGCCGCACCACATAACGGGTGTAAAAGCCCCGATTGTTGATCTGATGCGGATCCAATTGACCAAAATGGTAGTTGGGACGCTTGTTGGCCGGATGATCGAAATCGTAAGCCCGCGGATCGAACGCGATCTCTTCCAACTCGTCCCGGTCGTAATAGGCGGCTCGCAAAATCTCCTCGTCCGTCTCCGCCAGCAGCCGCAATGCCTGCTGCACCACCTGGCGATAGGGTCCGTAAGCGACCCCCGCACCGGCAATCCACAGGGGTACGGGTCGCACCCACTCGTGCGGGTAAGGTTCGATCCGGCGATTCTCCAAGGTCGCCACGGGACGATGGCCTACATAATCATTCAAGGTCTGAATCGCACCCGACGCGATTCGCGACGCGTCATCCCACGGCCCGCCCTGTCGCAGCACGGCTTCGCATACCCGCCCCACAAACAGGGAGTTGAATAAGGCTGTGTCCGGTTGGTGAAACAAAAGATCCTGGTGGAACGTCACGTAGCCGGGCAGCACCACCTCTCGTACCAAGCGGAGCACGGCCGCGGCCTGCGTGGCGTCGCGAAAGGCGGCAGCGTGCTGCGAAAGATGCGACAATCGCTGCTCGAGACCTTCCAGCACGGATCGCCAGAGAGGTGCCGGAGCGACCGGTGTGGCTAATTCGAAAATGTGGTCGAGCGACGAGAGAAAACGGGGGTCGGGAGCCCCCGAAGAGAAATTGAGATACCCCAAAATCTGCTCGTATGCTCTCTCGTCTCCGATGCTCATCGCCCATTCATGCATGCCAGGACTCCGCGCCGTTCGGCTTGATTTTCACCGAGCCAGTGTATGCCCCGCGGCCCGGATAGTCTAGCGGCCCAGCAGCCCACTCGGGGGAGAATAAATCAATCTTCGTCTGCCAGCAAGTCGACTTGTCCCGGTTGCAGCTCCGACTCGGCAGAAAATCGGCAACTGGCTCCCACAGCCAACGCGTCGGGGCGATGCACACCGAATCGCCCCTGCGAAACCTCCAAGCGAATGGCATACCAACGTCCGTGAGCGACCGTCTCCAAAACTAACTGATTCACCAAGACGTCGCGACTACGCCGCAGACTGACATACTTAACCCAGTAACTCTCACCCAACCGGATCGCCCGAGGGGTCGACTCGAGCGGGTCCCCGCCGACTGTCAAGTCCACTTGCTGAACCAGTTCCTCGATGTTCGAGGCGTCGACATGCTCGATTCCAGGATAGGGGGGTACGTCCGTGGAAATCAGAATGCGTGGCAGATCGTTCAACGAAGCTTTGCCCGGGGTGAAGCCGACCAGATAGCCGGAGCCGGGACGCACCCAACTCCATCCTTGCGGCGCTGCGATTTCCAGTCTTCCGTTTTCAAGCGGGGGCATATACGTGCCGATTCGCGCAGCGAGATCCTCGGCCGGAGCGGCAATCGACACCGCCGGCTCCCCGGAAGGCGGGGCGTCGGGCACCGGGCCACCACATCCCCCAACTGCCAACGCCACACTCATTAACCGGCCAAAACGGCCGCAGAACGTCAGCGATCTCATGGGCAACCTCATCCAATTCTACCGCCCGCGGTAGGTTCGTCCGGTTTGGTCTCGAATCGTAATACGGAATTCATTCCCTTTCCCTGCGGCACGAACGCAATGAATTCCGTTCGACGAGGAGACCGTTCTAACCGCGGGCGGTATCGTTGAACCGGACAGCATACCTCAGTTGGCAGGGGAAGCGCACCCCCAAAACAAGCGACTAGGCTTCCTCGATCGGTACGCGTTTTCGCTCGATATAATGCGGCGATTTGCCGGATTGACTCAACGACAAGGCCTTCTTCTCCGCGTCCTCCCGCTGATGAAACTCGAACGTGGCCACCGGCTTGCCCGATTGGTTGCAGACCATCCAACACAGCTTCCGCCGTGCTTCCACCGTGACTTTGGCGCGGCTCTTCCGCTTGGTCGGCGCCTTGGTTGCCTTCGCCGTCTTGGGGGCCTTGGCTGCCTTGGTCTTCTTGTTCGTCAGCCCCGCCCGTTCCGCGGCTTCGACTTCCTCCCGCAACTCTTTCCGATTCACGACTTTGCGTGCCATGGGATCCCGCCACCCTTTCCCAAACCAATAGAAGCAGGCCATCCTCTCCTCGAAGAGGCCTTGGACTCCTTAGCATAACCGATTTGCCGCCAAGATACCAGCTGGCTACTTTCAGGTTGTGCTCGAATAGCGTTTTAGAGTTATTCCTAAGGCCTCGAAAGAAAAAAGGTGGCCCAGACGGCTCCGGTTCCCCGACAGATCTGGTTGAGCTGACTGTTCCACGTGACGGCATCGTTCTGTTCGCTCGGTACCCGGGCGGTTTCGCCAAGACCGCGGCGATCCGAAACAACACCACGTCGACTGGGAGGTAGGATTCAGCCAGGAACAAGGTTCAAATAGCGAAATCGGTCGGGAAGTGTAAGGGTCTGCCTATGCTGATGAGGTATCCGCGAGTAGCGAGCGAATTCCGTCC
>SLMF01000248.1 GCA_007133715.1 Planctomycetaceae bacterium | reverse complement strand
TGCGGAGATTTATGACCGACTGGGAGAACTGAAAGTCATTCCGGTGCTGGCGGTGGAAGCGGAGGAAGCGGCGTTGCCGCTGGCCGATGCGTTGATTGCGGGGGGGTTGCCGGTGGCGGAGATCACGTTCCGCACGGCGGCCGCCGCGGCCGTGATTCGCAAACTGGCGGTCGAGCGGCCGAACTTGCTGGTCGGTGCCGGCACGGTGACTCATCCGGACCAGGCCAAGGCGGCGAAGGAGTGCGGGGCCACGTTTGCGGTGGCGCCCGGGTTCAATCCGCAAGTGGTCCAGACCGCGCGGCTGATCGATTTGCCGTTCACGCCGGGCGTGATGACGCCGACGGACATTGAAGCGGCTTTGGCGGCGGGTGCGAAGGTGCTGAAGTTCTTCCCCGCCGGCGCGGCGGGAGGCCTGAGCATGCTGAAGAGCCTGGCTGCACCTTATGGTCACCTGGGCGTGCGATTCGTACCGACCGGCGGCGTGAATCCGCAGAATGCGGCCGAGTATTTGAGCCATCCCGCCGTGCTGGCCGTCGGCGGTACGTGGCTGGCGACCAAAGACGACATCGCCCAGGGCCGGTGGGACAAGATCACCGCGGCGTGCCAGGAAATCGTGCAGCGGCTGAAGGCCTAGAACCGCCAAGCGACGGGGCCGATTGCGGAAGTGCGCAGCGGCAGGTGCGGTGGCACGGTGATCTCATACGTCCCGGGCGGGAGTGCCGAGTTATGGCGAGCGAGTTGGATTGGGTCGAAGCCGAGCTGGGCGGATGGTTGCAGACGCCGCACTCCGCTCCCCCGGCCTTCGGCTGGCTGGGACAAGCGGGGTTCGTGGTTCGCCATGCGGGGCGGACCTTGGTGCTGGACCCCTATCTGTCCGATGCCTTGGCCAAGAAGTACCGCGGGACCCACTTCCCGCACCTCCGGCTGATGCCGCCGCCCGTGTCGCCGGAACGACTGCACCCGGTCGATGCCGTCTTCTGCTCCCACGCGCACACGGACCACATGGACCCCGAAACCTTGCCGGTCTTGGCTAGATGCAATCCGCGGGCCAGTTTCGTCGTTCCTCGGGCCAGCTTCCAGACGGCCGTTTCCCGCGGCGTTCCCGCCGACCGCGCGATCGCGATGAATGCGGGCGAAACGGTGTCGGTCGGGCCGGGGTTACGAGTGCACGCGGTGGCCTCGGCCCACGAGACGTTGCAGACCGATGAACAAGGCAACCACCGCTTCTTGGGCTACGTGATCGAGATCGGCGACTGCGTGTTCTATCACGCCGGTGATGGCGTGCCTTACGAAGGACTGGCTCCGCAGTTGCAGCGATTCGGGATCCGGCTGGCCATCCTGCCGGTCAATGGTCGGGACGCCTTCCGGCAGCAGCACGGCGTGCCCGGCAATTTCACGTTGGACGAAGCGGTCGCGTTGTGTGTGCGAGCGGGGATCGAAGCGCTGCTTCCCTGCCACTTCGGCATGTTTGCCTTCAATACGCTGGAGGAAGCCGAGTTGGACCGGCGGATCGCTGCCCTGCCAGCCGGGCTGTCCTGCCTGCGTCCCCGGACAGGGCACCTTATTCAACTGAACTTGCGGGCGGGCGATCCGCCGGTTCCCCCGCGTAGAACGACCGAACCGCAAGTTTGAGCGGCACGGGACCCCGTCATGGCGAGACGTTACACGCTGGTGATCCACGCACTGAATTCAGGGGGCGCCGAACGCGTTTTGGTCAGTTTGGCAAACCATTGGGCCGAAGCAGGAGTGCAGGTCACGGTGCTCACGCTGGCCCCGCTGGCCAGCGATCACTATCGCTTGCGAGCGGAGGTGCAACGAGTCGGTCTGGACTTGCAACAGACCTCGCGTTCCCCGCTGCAGGCTGTGGGGAACAACCTGCGGCGGATCCGCCGTTTGAGGCGCGCGATCCGCGAGAGCCGCCCGGAACTGGTGCTCAGCTTTACCGACCGCATGAATGTGCTGACACTGCTGGCCAGCCGCTGGCAGCCGTGGCCCGTGATGATTGCCGAGCGGAACGATCCGCGTTATCAGTTGATGGGCCGGGTCTGGGAGTTTTTGCGGCGTGCCAGCTACCCGCGTTGTGCGGCCGCCGTCGTGCAGACCCGGCCCGTCGCGGCACATCTGAGGACGTGGATTCGCAACCGTCCGGTGTTTGTGATTTCCAACGCCGCCTTCCCTCCGCAACCGAGCCGGGTGATATCCGGCAACAAGCGAGCCGCGGTGCAGGGAACGGGTGGCGAGCCACCCTCTCTCGCGGCGATGGGCCGCTTGGATCACCAGAAGGGGTTCGACCTGCTGATCCAGGCCTTTGCCCGCATCGCCTCCCGTCACACGGCCTGGCGTTTGCGCATTGCGGGCCAGGGTGCGGAACGAGCGGCTTTGGAAGCGCTGGCCCGGCGATTTCAGCTGGACTCGCGGGTGGAATTCTGTGGCTGGCAGGATGACCCCACCCCGTTTCTGAAAGAGGCACAGCTGTTCGTGCTCTCCTCACGCTGGGAAGGCTTTCCCAATGCCCTGCTCGAGGCGATGAGCTGCGGATTGCCGGCCGTCAGTTTCGATTGTCCCAGCGGACCGGCAGAGATAATTCGGCATCAGCTGGACGGCCTGCTGGTACCTCCGGAAAACGTCGAAGAACTGGCGGCGGCGATGGACCGTCTGATGAGCGATCCGGAATTGCGGCGCGAGCTGGGCAGCCGGGCGGGCGAGGTGGTCACACGCTTCCGAGCCCCTGCCATCTATTCGGCCTGGGACCAAGCCGTCGCCAGCGTGCTGTCCACCGCCGGGGGTCCCCTGGCGAGCCGTTGAACCGAAAGAAAACGGGGCTGGGAGACCTTCGGTCGGCGGTTTCGGCGGGGTCAGAGACCCGCGCCGAGCCAACCCAGGGTCGCGACAGCGCACCCTGGGAACACGATCCACCCCAAACGCCGTTCCCGAACCCCGAAGGGGTTTTGTATCCGTGGCGAGGTGACGGTTGGAGGACGGGGTTCCGCCG
>SLMF01000384.1 GCA_007133715.1 Planctomycetaceae bacterium | reverse complement strand
GTGCCGAACCGGGCGGTCACCGGACTGACGATGCGGGAGCCGATGGTCACGGTGGGGCAGCGGGTGGTGTTCGATGCGCAGCTGGAGAACTTCAGCGATCGCGAGCAGACGGACCAGCGGGTGATGCTGATGGTGGACGACCAGCAGGTTTTGACGGAGACGGTCACCTTGCCGGCGTGGGGCCAGGCGGCGGTTTCTTTTGTGCACCGGTTCGACCGGGCGGGTGAACATCGGGTGGCGGTGCGTTTGGAGGCGGACGCCCTGGGAGTGGACGATCAGCGTTGGGCGAGCGTTCCGGTGCGTGAGGCGATTCGGGTGCTGTGCATCGAGGGCCGGGCGGGCGAGGCCCAGCACTTGGCGTTGGCTTTGTCTCCTGGGCCGCTGGGTCCGCGGCGGGTGGAGCCGGAGGTGCGTTTGGAGAACGCGATCCTGGAAGCCGACCTGCACGCTTATGACGCGGTGTTCTTGTGCAATGTGACGCGGTTTGCCGAGGACGAAGCGGCCGTGTTGTACGACTATGTGTCGCAAGGCGGCGGTCTGGTGATCGTGCTGGGCGATCAGGTCCAGGCGGAAAACTACAACGCGACGCTGGGCGCGGCGGGCCGCCGGCTCCTGCCGGTGCGACTGGGCGGACTGTCCGAAACGGCCCCGCACGCTTTCGATCCGCTGGGCTATGAGCATCCGATCGTGGCGCCGTTCGAGGGGCGGGAGCGAGCGGGCCTGCTGACCACGCCCGTGTGGCGTTACCGCCGAGCGACGTTGGAGGACCCCAGTTCGGCCCGCGTGGCGCTGGCTTTCCAGAACGGGGACCCGGCGATTGTGGAACAGCCGATCGAGGCGGGCAAGAGCCTGGTGATCACCACCGCCGTCTCGCCGCTGTCGCAGGATCGCGCGGCCACGCCCCCGATGCCCTGGACCGCCTGGCCAACCTGGCCCAGCTTCCCGCCGCTGATCCAGGAGACGCTGACCCGCGCCGTCCACTCCGTTGCGGAAGAGCGTCAAGTCCGAGTGGGCGAACCGTTTCAAAGGACGCTGCGAGGAACCTATGCGGAACTGTCCGTCATGATTGAACGGCCCGACGGTGGCAGCGAACGGGTGCCGGTCCAGCTGGAAGGCCGCGATACGCGGTGGTTCTATCCCGAGGTGGACCTGAGCGGGATCTACACCGTGCAATATGGCGAGCCGTTGAACCGCCGGGAGTATTTTGCGGCCAACCCCGATCCGCGGGAAAGCCATCTGCAACGGGTAGCTCCGGAATCGCTGCCCCCCAGCTTGAACTTCGGCCTGCAACCGGACCGGGTGGCACACACCTTGCCGGTCACGCAACCGGCACAGTATTACCGGCATCTGTTGGGGCTGCTGCTGCTGCTGCTCCTTTTGGAATCGACAACGGCATGGTATTTCGGGACGGCATTTGCATGAGCATGGGGTTGCGGGACATCGTGCGAGATGCAGCGGACTTTCTGGTTCCCCGTGCGGCTCCCGGTACGGAGCTGACCCGCTCCCATTCCTGGCCCTGGCCGCCTTCGGTGACCGTGGTGCTGCTGGCCTTGGCGGCCGGGCTGGTGATCTTGCTGTACCTGCGGGAGCATGGTGCGGCCTCCCGCCGGATCAAGGTGGTGCTGGCCGGGCTGCGAATCGCCTTGATCGCCCTGGTCGTGTTCATGATGCACGGCTGGTTGCTGCACCGCCATCGCACGGACCTGCCGGAATTGGTGGTCATGATCGACGACTCGCAGAGTATGGGTGTGGAGGACGCGTACGACGATTCGGCTGCTCGCGAGCAACTGCAGCGGCGGCTGGACCGCCAGGGCTGGGACTCGCTGTCGCGGTTGAACCTGGCCAAATTATGGTTCCTGGAGGACGGCGCCCGCCGCTTGCGCGAGTTGGCTTCGCGTTACAACATCAAACTGGTTCGCTT
Organism: Planctomycetaceae bacterium; assembly: GCA_007133715.1. Classification (GTDB taxonomy): domain Bacteria; phylum Planctomycetota; class Planctomycetia; order Pirellulales; family Pirellulaceae; genus SLMF01. The sequence continues at coordinate 1,071 of SLMF01000384.1, read as the reverse complement.
GGGCAGTTCGGCCCGCGCCTGGGGCCCGCCCCGGGAGCCGGCGGGCGAACAGCGGACCGAGGAGTTGGCCGCAGCCATCGCGGCGATCCGGGCCGACGAGCCCAGCAGCCGTCTGGGGAGCGGACTGCGGGACGTGCTGGAATCGCAACGTGGCCGCCCCACCGCCGCCGTCTTGCTGATGACCGACGGGATTACCACCGAAGGACGTACGCTCTCGGAAGTCGCCGAGTACGCGCGCCGCAAGACCGTGCCCCTGCTGCTGGTCGGCTTGGGCGACGAGCAACCGCCCCGCGATCTGCGGATCAGCGACCTGCTGGTGGACGAAGCCGTGTTCGTGGGTGATCTGTTGAACTTCGATTTCCGGCTGACGGGGGCCGGTTATGAAGGCCAGCAAGTGCGGGTCGAGTTGAAACGGGCGGGAAGCGAGGATCCTCCGCTGGCCGAGAAGGAGGTGACGATCAGCGAAGAAGGCGAACCGCAATCGCTGCGGCTGTCTCATCGCCCGCCAGAAGAGGGCGACTTCGAGTATGTGGTCCAAGTCGAACCTTTGGATGACGAGGTGAATCTGGAAAACAACCGCCAGAGCCGGGTCGTCAAGGTCCGGGACGAAACGCTGCGAGTGCTGTATGTCCAGGACTACCCGAACTACGATTTCCGCTTTTTAACCAATGCCCTGCGCCGCGCTCTGAAGCGTGACGGGCAGGAGCGGGCGTTCGAATTGACCACCGTACTGCAGGAGGCCGACGCGCGCTATACGCAGATCGACGCCACGGCCGAACGGGTGTTTCCGGTCAGCCGCGAAGAACTGTTCGACTACGACGTGCTGATCTTCGGCGACGTGAACCCCTCGTTCCTCAGCCGCAGCGTGATGGAGAACATTGTGGCGTTTGTCGAGCAGCGAGGCGGGGGTGCGGTCTTCCTGGCCGGGCCGCGGTACATGCCGCGCGCCTACCGCAAGACGCCGCTGGCGAAACTGCTGCCGATCGATCTGGAAACCGCCTCGGTCCCGGCAGGTGATCAACTGTGGGATCAGCCGATCCGGGTGCAGCCGACCCCGCTGATCTCGGCCAG
>SLMF01000569.1 GCA_007133715.1 Planctomycetaceae bacterium | reverse complement strand
TGCCGACGCGATTGCGGATCTGGGGCGGCCGGAAGAGATCGGGGCGGTGTTCGCTGGGTTCCAGCGGTTCTTGTACGAGACGGCGGCATGACTGGGAAGGCTGAAGCGGATGCCAAGCGGTTCCCATCACAGGAAGCGAGTTTTGAACGAGTTGGGTCAGCGTTTCCGGGAAGCGGCGCGGGATTATCCGGGTTTGCGCCATTTCACGGTTTTGCATGATTACCGGGAATTCGACCCGACGCAGGCGGTACGGGTGTCCCCAATCATGGGGATGTACCATGACTTGCTTGTTCGGCCGATGTGTGATGGGCGGATGGCGGGGACATGCCACCTATCTGGTCGAAGGTCGCTGTTGTCTCGTTCTGTACTGACGGAGTTGCATGGGATGGGGGGTGTTGGGGCTGTGAGAGCCTCGGTTTCGGTTTTGTGCGACAAGCGGGATGCCAACGGTACTCCAGACGAGCAGCAAGGACGGCCGAGGGCGTTTGAGTTGCTTGATGAATTGGCCAGAAGTTGGGTTCGAGTGGTTGCGCCGGAGATTGTCGATACCGGAGGCCACCGGTACGACTGGCCGGGACATAACCCGGAACCGGACACAGAACTCCCGAAACGCGAAAAACCCGCGATTCACAAGGAAAAACGCGGGTTTTCGGGGGTTTCTGGGCAGTGGGCGATGACGGGCTCGAACCGCCGACTTCCGCCTTGTAAGGGCGGCGCTCTAGCCAACTGAGCTAATCGCCCGCTCGGAGTCACCCGCTGGCGGTTGTGCCCGCTGGGTGGCTTCGCTAAGCTACTTCGCTTGATCCTTTGCGTTGGAATGTACGTGGTAGACCAGAAACTGTCAATCCAGGGTGGACGCGCTGGACGCTTGGCCGCAGGATTGGCGAGATGCTTTCGGTCATTAGAAGGGAACTTGGGATGAGCGTTGAAGTGGTTACGTTGAGCGATCCGTCGAGTGGGGGCGAGGTGAAAATCGCTGTCGGGTATGGGTTTAACTGCTTCCAGTTTCGTTTGGAACATGATGGGCGGCCGTTCGATGTGATCTGGTCGGAGCCGGAGTTCGAGGCGGGGGACAAGCGGGCTTCGGGCAGCGGGATCCCGCTGCTGTTCCCCTATCCGGGGCGTTGCCGAGGCAAGCGTTTGTCGTGGCGGGGCCGCGAATATCATTTGGAAGGAGATGACGGCCTCGGGAACGCGATCCACGGGTTCCTGCTGACGCGACCCTGGCGGGTGATCGAACAGGAATCGCAACGGGTGGTGGGACAGTTTCAGGCGAGCCGGGATGAGCCGCGGTTGCTGGATTGCTGGCCAGCCGACTTTTGCGTGACCGCTACCTACCAATTGGCGGGTCATACGTTGCGAAGCTCGTTTGTGGTGGAGAACCCGGATGACAAGCCGTTGCCTTGCGGGTTGGGTACGCATCCCTATTTCGCACTGCCGTTGGGCGGCTCGGATCCCGAGTCCTGTCGCGTACAGGTCCCGGCAACGCGACGCTGGGAATTGGTCGACATGATGCCGACCGGTCAACTGCTGGCGCTGGAGCAAGCCGAGGCGCTCCACAACGGGTTGGTGTTCCGCGAGATGACTTTCGACGACGTGCTCTCGTCGCTCGAGTTCCACGACGGTTGGTGCCGTGCTCGCATCTTTGACCCCCAGAGCGGTCGGAACTTGGTGCTGGAATTCGACCAGAACTTTCGCGAGTGTGTGGTCTACACGCCGCCACATCGCCAGGCGGTGTGCATCGAACCGTACACGTGCGTGCCGAATCCGGTCGAACTGGAAGCGGCCGGCGTATCGAGCGGATTGCGTGTCTTGGAGCCGGGCGAGTCGTTTCGGGCTGAGGTGGTGATGCGGGTCGAGTAGCCCGCGGAACGAATCTTTTCCGTCAAATGGGGGAAGGAGACAGCAAACCCACCTTTGCTGGGGGATAGGAGCGGATATCCCAATCTCCCAGGGCGGTCAGGTAGCCGAAATCGAATCGCTGGTCCGATTCGACGACAAACAGGCTGCCATCCGGACCACGAGCGACCAGTTCCCGGAGCAAGGCCTGCATCTGATCCTGCCGCTCAACATAGAAATCATAGGGAGGCGAGCAAAGCACCAACCAGGGTGGATCCTCCAATTCGGGAGCCGCACCTTGCTGCCGCAGCCAGAGGAACGCATCGCCTGGGCTGACGCGGCATTGCTCCTGAATTCCCAGGGCATGGCTATTTTCACGGATGATTCGTGCGGTGGGAAAATGCCGTTCGATCAACGTCGCTCGCGCCGCTCCCCGGCTGATCGCTTCGAAGCCCAACGCCCCGGTGCCGGCGAACAGATCGATGGCGTGTTTTCCCCGCACGGCGGGTCCGATCAGATTGAACACGGCTTCACGGACTCGGTCCTTCATCGGACGGGTCCGCGGGTCGCCGTGGTAACGAATCGAGCGATTGCGAAGCGAACCCCCGATGATGCGAAGCAGCTTTCCAGCCGCTGGAGTATCACCCGAATTGCGGGTAGCTGAACTTTTTTTTCGCCGCATCGTAAATATCTCCAACACGATCAGTGCTGTTTCTTCACGGGGAGCTGCCTCAGGCGGCTTTTCTCCGCCGAAGCTTATGCTAACCTGTTAGGTCTGCCAACATAAGGCAACGCTTCGCGGGTTTTTTATCCTTGCCAGGATTGGGAGGTAACGTCAGATGCTGCGAGACTTGGATCGCCTCGCCCGACTACTGTTGATCGCGATGCTGTGTGTGCTGGTACCCACGGTCATTCCGGTTGCGAGAGCCGAGAATGCGGATCAGGGAGCGGTGGCCAGCGAGGAACCCGCGGAAGACGAATCGGTGACGGAAGAACCGGCTGCCGAAGAGCCGGCTGCCGAGGAACCGGCTGTCGAGGAACCGGCTGTCGAGGAACCGGCTGTCGAGGAACCGGCTGCCGAGGAACCGGCTGTCGAGGAACCGGCTGTCGAGGAACCGGCTGTCGAGGAACCGGCTGTCGAGGAACCGGCTGTCGAGGAACCGGCTG
>SLMF01000542.1 GCA_007133715.1 Planctomycetaceae bacterium | reverse complement strand
AACAGATCGTACAAGGCGTGCGAGCCGACGGCGATCCCGAAACCTCGGTACAAGAACAGCAGCGAGAACATCAGTCCCGCCAGAAAGCGAAACACGAAGCTGGCCCAATCAAATGGCTCTCCCCATGCCGCGTGAAAGGAATTCCCCATGAGAACGAGCTCGAATTGGTAGTGGGCTGCAGAAAACAGCAGGCTGGTCGTGATAATGGCTGCCACCAAACTCAGACGGGGGGACATGCCGATCAGACGGTAGCAGCCGATCACCGCGGGCAGTAGCAGCAGGCGAAACAGGAGTTCCTCGTAGATTCCGGCACCGACATAGCCGACCATGACCGCAACCAAGCTGGCCGCAGGCCCCGTCTCCCCCGCACTTAACGGCAGCAGCGAGCGGAGCAAGGAATACTGCCAGCCGGCGATCAGCAACAGGAGGAAACCGAACAGGAGGGATTCCAAGAACATACCGTAGAGTACACTGCTGCGGACACGCCACGGCTGCTGGGCTGTGTAATTCCACCCCAAAAGAACTGCGCAAGTGAGCACGGGCAGCAGGAAGTACGGGCCGAAACCCAATAGATCCAGTAGGGCTCGGAGCCAAACGTCGGCGGCGTTGCGCACGGCTTGAGGCCCCAACAGCAGCACGCCGACTTCGTAGAATACCAAGAAAGGCGTTACGAACACCAGGCAGGCCAGGGGTCGCCTGGCTTCGTGCCAGTAGTCATACGGGGGTAGTTCAGAATTTCGGCGGTTGGGCATCGGGCGATATCGCAGCCATTCCAGGTTTCGAGTACTGTCCCCAAAAAGACCGCCAGCTCAGAGGTTGTAGGATTCGAGGACAGGCGACTGCGGGCTGAGGGGATGTATTTGAGGATAATGGGCAAAGTTTACGGTGCCGACGCGGGGGGAACAAGGTGTTTTCATCGCTTCCCCGGAATCGGAGCGGCTGGGAGTAAGCGATGAAAGCGGGATTGCGAGATTTTTTCGATCAGCAGCTGGAGGCCGTGGTGGCCGAGGCGCCTCAGGCTGTGCATGACTTGCTGGACGAGGTGACGTTGTATGTCGAGGACCATCCGGAGCCCCGCCTGCTCCGCGAACTGGGGTTGCGACACCGTCGCAGCCTGTGCGGTTTGTATTCCGGGGTTCCGCTGACCGAGCGACCGGCGACGATTTCGGGCGTGCTCTCCGAGGCGATTTATCTGTACCGCGAGGGCATTTTGGCGATGTCCCGAGACGGTCGGGGGCGCATCGATACGGGGGAACTCCGCCGGCAGATCCAGATCACCCTGCTGCACGAATTGGGGCATCATCACGGCTTGGACGAACAAGAATTGGCGCAGTTGGGTTATTGAACCGCGTGACGACGCCAGGTTCAGCACGGACAGCGGTTCATCGGGGACAGCCGTTCGAGCAGCCGGGGGAGTGAGTTCCGCGATTTCGCCGCTGGGCGAACTGACGGTACAGCCATTGCCAGGCGGGCAAGCTGAAGGGCAGGTACAGCAGGGGGAGGGTGGGCCAGAGTCGCGGGAGGCGTCGGGCCAGATAGCGGACTGCGGCGGCCCCGCCGTGGGCGGTTCCCGCGGGCGAAATGACCAACAGCTGGGCGGCCAGTTCCTCGGCAGGCAATTCGGGAAAACGCCGGGCACACTCGGGATCGTGGTGCGAGAGAAAGGCCAGTCGCTGGCGGCGATCCCAGCGCGCCAGCCGAGCGACCTGCTGGCAGCAGAAGCCGCAATGTCCGTCGTAGATCACCACCGCAGCCCCAGGGCGATCTGCGGGAGTTGGCAACCCCCGGTCGGAGTCAGCGGCCGCGTTTCGATCCGCATCCCTTGCCGCCACGTCGCGGTGTTTGTCGCACGCGTTGCCCATCACATGCCTTGCCCCTCGTTGGCGGTACAGCTGCGTCCGTCCGAAGTCCCTCGTATTCGAATGGCTCGGCCCACCGACGGCCGCGCCACGCAAAACTCGACCGCAAGGATTATTGGGATGACCGTCCCTTAGACAAGTCATCTCGGGCAAGCCAGCAAACGGTTGCAGGGATTGCAATCGTCGGTTTCAGGCTCTATTCTCAAACCCTACGGGCCGCTTCTGAAACTGACCGCAAGATTGGAATCACATGTTTTTGGGACTCGAATACACAATCTGGGCCGTCTTGATACTCTACATGGTCACGATGTTGGCTTTGGGCTGGTGGAGTCGTCGCCGGGCCAGCAGCCAGAGCGGCTACTTGATGGGGGACCGCAGTTTCGGAACCCCTATGATGGTCATGCACGCGTTCGGAGCCGGCACCAACCCGGGCGATGCCGCAGGGGTGATCAGCGGCAGTGTGCAGACCGGCGCCTCGGGTGTCTGGGTCTCCTGGCTGTGGATGTTCGGCACGCCGTTCTACTGGTTGATCGCTCCGCTGGTCCGGCGGATGCGCTGCCTGACGCTGGCGGACTATTTCGAGGAGCGATTCGGTCGGGGGGCCAGCGCATTGTATATCCTGGTGGCCAGCACCGGAATGGTGATCTGTCTGGCCAGCGTGCTGTTGGCGACGACCAGCACGGTGCAGGGCATGATGGGCAAATCAACGGTGCCGAATGCCGAGGCGTGGTTCCTGGGCATCCTGTGCGTGTCGACGCTGACGTTCATGGTCTATTGCTACTGGGGCGGCATCGTCGCGGCGATTCGAACCGATTTCATCCAGGGTTTGATGATGATCGTGCTGTCGTTTCTGGCGGTGCCGGCGGCGTTGAACATGCCCAGCGTGGGCGGTTTGCGAGGCCTGCAGGCCACGTTGGCTGCGGCTTCCGCGACTCAGGGAAACGATCTGCTGTCGATGTTCGATCCGAATCGTTTCGATATTTGGGTGGTGCTGCTGCTGTGCATTCAGGCGCCCTTAAGTGCGATGGCGCTGCCTCATTTGATTACGGTTTGCGGGGCGGGCAAATCGGAATGGGAAGGCCGCATGGGCTTTGCGGGCGGGAATATGCTGAAGCGGATCTGCACGATCGGCTGGGCGATCCTCGGCTTGGCTTGGCTGGCACATCTGATTCAGCAGGGGGTGGCGGTGGACGCGCGGGTGGCGGACGCCGCGTTTGGCGATTCGATCCGGGCCTTGCTGCCCCCGGTGCTCCAGGGGCTGATGCTGGCCTGCATCATGGCGGCTTCCATGTCTTCGGGCAATGCGTTTCAGGTGACGGTGGCGGGTTTGTTCAGCGAGAACCTGTACCGGCGTTACATCAATCCGTCGGCCAGCGACCGCAGTGCACTGAGGGTGACCAAGCTGACCGGCGTGTTGTACGTTTTGATCTCGCTGGTCATGGCGATCGTGTTGCGGAGTGTGGTGGACGCGATCATGGCCTACTTCACGATTTTGGCTTTGGTCGGCATCTCGACGGCGATGGGTTTGTTGTGGCGGCGGATGAATCAGGGGGGCATGTACGGGGCCACGGTATTGGCTGCGGCCGTGTACTTGATCACCCGGTATGGCGGGATGGATGTTCCGGACGCGGTCGCGATCGGAGCTCCCTTAGCGGCGGGCATATTCGGCGGGATCGTGGGGTCGCTGTTGACCCGCGCTCCGGATCCGGAAGTGGTCGAGCGGTTCTTTATCAAGATCTACACGCCGATCGGTCAGGAGGATCGTCTGGTGCAAACGTTGGACGAAACGGTTCCCGAGGCCGAGCGGTGGTGTACGTGGGGTGGTTTGTTCATTGTCAAACCCTCGCGAGAGAGTTGGGTCGGCTTCATGGTGTATCTGGGCTTATGTGTGGCCTGCGTGCTGGTGATGCTGGCGCTGTTGCGTTGGTAACCAGGGGACGTGGAAGGTGCGAGCAACGGGAGCGATTATGCGCGAGACGTCGTTTATCAAACCGATCGAACGGATGAATGCGGTCCGGGAAGGCGTGATTCTGGATCGCTGGCCGTGGGTGCCCTCGGTGTACGAGCACGGGGCACGGTTGCTGGACAAGAGTCCGGGCGAGGTCAGTCGCAGTGCGGCCCTGATGGCTCAGGCCGCCTGCACGGCTTATCAGACTTATGGTCACGAGATCGTCTCGGTGGGGATCGACATATACAACATCGAAGCCGAGGCGTTCGGTTGTATCGTGTCCGACGGAGCGGGCAAGAGCATTCCGGGCGTTACCAATCATCCGCTGGCCGAGGGAGCGTGGAAGCCTTCGGAATTGGAGATTCCCCAGCCGGGTCCGGGGAATCGGTTGGGTGTGATCACGGAGGCGGTGGAGCGGGTGGTCGAGCGGATTGGTGACGAGGTCTGGGTCTATGCGTGCATGGGGGGGCCCTTTTCGCAAGCGGTCGAATTGCGGGGCTTCGAGGCCCTGATTGCCGACATGTACGAAGCGCCGGAATCCGTGCATGCCCTGTTGGAGCGGACGACGGAGTTGGCTGTGCAGCAGGCCTGCCGGTTATCGCAGTGCGGGGCGGGGATCAATTTGTTCGAGTCCTGGGCGACGCTGCCGTTGATCGACCCGTCAATTTTCGAGCGGTTTGTGATCCCGTACAACCAACGCGTGATCCATGCGGTGCGTGAAGGCGATGCGACCCCCCCTCCCGCGGTGATTCTGGGCGGGGACACGGCCCGCTTGATCGATTATTTTTTGCGTGCCGGGGCGGGGCTGATCGCGGCCGACTACATGACCGATTTCGCCTTCATGCGACAGAAATTGGGCGACCATCCGATGATCATCCGCGGTTGTGTGGATCCCAAGATGATCGAGCGGGGGCAATGGCCGTCGTTGGAGGCGATGATCGAGAAACTGGCGGAGAAGGCGACGGGCATGGCCCGATTTGTGTGGGGTTGCGGGTGCGTGTCCTATGATACGCCGCCCGAAGCATTGCTGCGTTTCAAGCAACTGGCTTTGGCCGCGGATCGCTCGCCTGCGGTTTGATGGTTGCGGAGCCACGGCGAGTTGGGTTTGATTTCAGAGCCCGAACAAGGAGCGAAATAATGGAACAGGAGCTGTGGTCTCGCAGCTGCCGGGCGTTGCGGCAGCGATTGGAGAGCCTGCAGCGGGCGGGGGTTGGCCAGTGCGTGCGGCCGCCTGAACGGCTCGCGGCAAAGCAGGCACTTCGTGTGCCGGTCGAGACGGTCGCTGAAGCTGCGTTGTTGGAAAAGCGGCAGGATGCCGCTTCGACGCACGCGGTGGGCGATGTGTCTGGCGGGAGTTCCGCTGGGGGATTGGGAAAGCGGCAGGATGCCGCTTCTACGCACGCGGTGGGCTCGCCAGCGGCGGGGGGTTCGACAGGGCGTGAAGCGGGCGTTTCCCAGCCTGTTCCGCTTTCGCGTCCCGCGGCTCTGGACGCCCTGCGGCAGGAGGTGGCGTGTTGTCTCCGTTGCCCCGCGCTGTCTGCCTCACGCACGCAAACGGTGTTCGGGGTGGGGGACCCCCAGGCCCGCTTGGCCTTTTTTGGCGAGGCGCCCGGTGCGGATGAAGACCGTCTGGGAGAACCCTTCGTGGGAGCCGCTGGCAAGCTGTTGGATCGCATCCTGGCCGCCTGCGGTTTGCGGCGAGACGAAGTCTACATTCTGAACGTACTCAAATGCCGCCCGCCGGATAATCGCACGCCCGGGCCCGAAGAGATCGCCAACTGCCGCCCGTTCTTCGAACGCCAGCTGCAGATCCTGCAGCCCGAATTCCTCTGCTGCTTGGGCGCGACCGCGGCCCAGGCCCTGCTGCGAACCACCCAGCCCTTGGGCCGCCTCCGCGGCCGCTTCTTTGATCACCAAGGGAGCCAGGTTCTGGTCACTTACCATCCCGCCTATCTCTTGCGGTCACCCGATAAGAAGCGTGAGACGTGGGAGGACATGAAGATGCTGTTAAGCGCGATGGGGCGACCGATTCCTGAACCCCGCCAGCGTTGAACAGCTCGCGGGGAACCAGCCTGCGGAGCGGTGGGATAGGGAAAGAGAAAGCGGGCGAGAGGCCTGCATGCCACGCGGTCGCTGCCCGGTCTCAACCGATCAATTGCGACAAGGCCTCCAGCGCCCGTTGCGCCTCGGGGACCCCGCCCAACTGATTGGCCAACTCCTTGGCACGCTGCAGCGTGCGAAACGACAGGTCGGGGGCACGAGCGGCAACGGGAGCGGGGGCGGGAGCAGTAGCGGGCGCCGAGCTCGCGGGGGCCGGAGGGGCCGATCTCGGTTTCCCACTCGCGGGTTTGGGCCGCCGCAATCCCGCCAACATCTGCGACTTGATGACACTGATCTGCTGCGGCGTGATGTTCCAACCTTCGGCGAGTAAGATCTCCGTGATCTCCCCCCGCGTCTTGGTCGGATACCGCCTCATCGCCGCTTTCACCGCATCCGTCTTCGTGCCCCTGGGTTGGGGGGCGCCGTTTCGCGGCGAAACCTCTTCCTTAAGACTGACCTCGGGCGCAGTGGCTAGGGGGGCAGCAGGCATCATTTCTCTCCGTTGCATCGTCAAACGATACGCATCGATTTCTTCTGCACTCAAACAACGACGAAATACTAACCCATAGTTTCGTCAGATGCAAGTCCCGCAGGCTCCACGGTTTGTCAAAGCTCGTGACGAGACGAAAGAGCGGCTCTGATTTCATACCCGAGACGGGTGGTTTTCACCTGCAGGTTACGGCCCGGCATGCGGTTCACAAACGGTTGCAGTGCTTATCTTTTCGCAGCAACGCGGACAAGCGGAGAAAGCAGAGGCTTTCAGGAGTCGGCACGCGCCGCAATCAACCGGGCCAATTCTCGCCGCAAACGGCTCATTTTCAGGGGCAATTCCAGCAAGCGACGGTGTTTGTCCGTCCGCGCGGCCTTGGTCAAAGAGCTGTGTCGACGATCCACCAGCAGGATGGAGGGAGTTTGACCGATGGATTCCAACTCCCCCATCCGATTAAAAGCCGCCACACTCGCACCTGCTAATTCCTGTGTAGAAAAGACCGCGCAGTCAGCCAAACGAATATCGTCTTCCATCCGTGTGAGGGCCCGGACGGGATCGCTGAATATCAGCACGCGATAGCCGGCTTTCTTCAGTTGCTCGCGAACCACATTCTGCATCTCCAGCTGAGATTCGACGAACAGTACGGTCTTGCCCAGTCCCTCGAGTTCCTCCGTCACGGCGGCCGTCTTGGTGGCCGAGGGGGCCGTGGCGTCGGCAGCCGTCATTTCTGGCGAATCCTCGCCCTTCTCCAGGACGTGTTTTGCGCGTTTCAAGTCCACCAGCAACTCGGCCGGCTCCTGGTAACGGTCCTTGGGACTCAAACACATGGCCCGATTCACGATGGCTTGGATCCCAATGGGAATGTCCCGATCAAATTGATTGATCGGCTTGATTTGCTGGAAACGCGAGATGTTCATCCGCATCAGACGGTCGCGGGTTTCCAATACGGGCGAGACGCCGGTCAGCATGTGATAGAAAATGCAGCCCGCAAAGTAAATGTCACTGCGGTGATCGTTCTTGCGCACGTTCGTGCCCCGCTCTAAGGCCACATAGTCGATCGAACGGGCGTTGGGCGCCGCCGTCATCAGGCGATCGTTCTCCTCCGAAATGGTTGCCAAGCCGAAGTCCACCAGTTTGCCTTGGCCATTGGCCGTAATCAACACATTGGACAATTTCATATCGCGGTGCGTGATGCCGCGCGTTCGGGCGTGGTCTAAACCCGCCGCGATATCGGTAAACAAGCTGAGAGCGGTCGGTACGTCCAGCCGCTGGCGGATCTTGAGAAAGTCCCGTAACGTCTGACCCTCGACAAACTCCATGACCATGAACGGAGCACGGATGTCGCTGCTGACGTCTTCGACCCGTACAATATTCGGATGGCGCAACCGCTCCCCCATCCGGGCTTCCCGCAGGAACAGCTCGACCTGCTCGGGCGTGTTTCGGTAGCGGCTGCGCAGCACCTTGACCGCCATCACGCGCCCGGTCGCGCGATGCACGGCCCGAAACACACGCGCAAATGTTCCCGCACCGACGATGTACAGCACCTTGTACTTGCCGTAGAAGAAGCCCTCGCGATGTCCTTTGGCGAGCTTGTCCAGTTGAAAATTCGTCAGCAGCTGTTTGCTGACCAGCACATGCGAGAAGTCTTCGGCCGATACGCTGCGCGATCCCATTTCACTCCAAACCATTTCCAGCTGGCGACTCTGCAGCAAATCGCGGTCCAGAATGCGATGGGCCAGCATTTCAGCGGTCAATTCGGACATCAGGTTCCTCGTGGATCAAAAGGAGCTTGGGAGTCAGATCGGCGACCTGCCGGGACACGCCCGCATGCGCGGGCAGACCAGACCGGGGTTCGCGTGGCAAACCATTATAGCGGATCTTCATGACAGCGGGGATGCCAGGGACTTCTATCCCACATCGGCCAATTCCAGCACCGCTCCATAGCGGCGCAGCACCATGTTGTAGAGCCGAGCGAACTCGGGGCGTTCCCCCAGTTCCCCTGTTAAGACCAATTGCCCGGCGTCCTGGCGAGCTTCCTCCAAAACCGCCTCGTCGCGGTTGAGATCGGCAATTCGCAACGGAGGCAGGCCGTGCTGCCGGGTACCGAACAAATCGCCCGGACCGCGCAAACGAAAATCGACCTCCGCCAACTCGAATCCGTCCGAGGATTGACAGAAGGCTTCGATCCGCTCCCGGGACTCCTCCGAATCGAATGTCCCGAAAACGCAAAGGTATCCCGGATGAGAACCGCGGCTGATCCGCCCGCGCAGCTGATGTAACTGAGCCAAACCGAATCTTTGGCCGTCTTCGATCGTCATCAGCGTGGCGTTCGGGACGTCAATCCCGACCTCGACAACCGACGTTGCGACCAGCACCTGGATTTCCCCGAGCCGGAACGCTTTCATCGTCGCCTCGCGCTCGGCCACGGGGATCCGGCCGTGCAGCAGGGCGATGCGGAAATCGCGTAACGGCCCTTGTTGCAAGGTCTTGTACAAGGGTTCGACCGCGGTTACCGCCTCGCCCTCACCCCCCTCGACCATGGGAGCAACCACGTATCCCTGGCGGCCTTCCGCCAGTTTCCGGCAGAAGAAATCCCACCAAGCCGCACGCCGTGATTCGTCTCCCGAGTAGGTATACAGGGGTGCCCGGCCCGGCGGTTTGTCCCGCAACGTGGAAACATCCAGATCGCCGAACAACGTCATCGACACCGTGCGGGGAATCGGGGTGGCTGTCATCACCAGATAGTGTGGATCCCGCTGCTCGCCTCGTAATGCGGCCCGCTGCCGCACACCAAATTTGTGCTGCTCGTCGATGACCACCAACCCCAACCGCTCGCGCAAGGGCTCTTCGGCCAACAGGGCATGGGTACCGACAATCAGATCGGCTTCTTCGGCCGCGATGGCCTCCCGGGCCACACGTCGCTCGGCCGCACTCAAAGCGCCTGTCAGCAGCACGATCCGTACCCGACTCTCCCGCAGATCGCGGCTGAGGGTGCGCAGATGTTGCCGAGCCAGCATTTCCGTGGGGGCCATCAAAGCGGCGGGGTGGCCGTGGGCAATCGCTAACAGCATCGCATACTCCGCCACCACCGTCTTGCCACTTCCCACATCGCCCTGCAACAGCCGATTCATCGGCGTTGCCCGAGCCATATCAGCCGCGATTTCACGGAGAACCCGGTCCTGATCGGCGGTCAGGTCAAAAGGAAACAGGCGGCGGATGCGAGCATCGATCTTGGCGGTTACCGGCAAAGTGGGGGCCCGAGTCCGCTCCGCCAATTGGCGGCGGCGAAGACCCAATGCCAATTGCAGCACCAGCAGTTCCTGGTATATGAACCTCCGCCGCGCCGCGTCCAGACTCTCCATATCGCCAGGCGCATGGATCTGCTCCAGAGCCCGCTGAATCGGCCACAGACGATGCTGTTCCCGAAAGTCGGCGGGAAACACTTCGGGCACGCAAACCGCGTACTCCTGCACCGCAGTCTGCACAATCCGGCGAATCTGCCACTGCTGAAGACCTTCGGTCAGCGGGTACACGGGAAAGATTCGTCCCTTTGTAGGGGAATGGTTGCCTTCCAGGGCCTCGAGCTTGGGATGCACCAGTTCCCATCGCCCCCCATTAAATCGCGGGGTTCCGCTCAGCAGCACGCGTTGGCCGATGACCACACGATCTCGCATCCACGGTTGATTGAACCACAAGACTCGCAAATGCTCCTGATCCTGACGGATCAGCACCCCCAGGACACAGCGTCCGGGTCCGGTGTTTCTGAGTTCGACCTCCTCGACGACACCGCAAACGCTGGCCGGTTGCTCCTCGCGCAATTCGCCGATGGGCAGCAGTTGGCTGGCATCGCGGTAGTCGCGGGGGAACAAGAACAGCAAGTCAGCCGCTGTGCGGAGGCCCAATCGTTGGAGCATTTCGGCCCTTGGGGCACCGACGCCCTTGACGAACTGGACGGGCGTGGCCAGCCGTTCCGTTGCGGAGAGGTGACGTGGTTGGTTCATGGCCGTATTTTAACCGGCCGCCCCGTGGCGTAGAATCACAGGTAGCGGGGCGAGTCGGCATGGCGCGCCCGCCGATTTCACGAGCATGATCACCCCCACCGTCACTCGGATGACTGCCTTGATAGAACCTGCGAAAGAACCGTCCTCCGCGTTCTCGAATCGCCCCCCAATTACATGGGCTCGGGGCTTGAATATCAGTTTCCGTTCCCTGCATCTGGGGGTCTCGGGAGTTTTGGTGGGCGGCCATGTGTTCGATGTGCCGCGTGAGCAGCTGCTCTTGTGGCTGGTCTTGACGATTGCCACGGGAATTGCCCTGGTGGGACTCGAATCGTGGCCGCGCTGGCGGTGGTGGCACGAGAGTCGGGGACTGATGACCGTGTGCAAAGTGCTGTTGATGATGGCAATTCCCTGGTTGTGGCCTGTGCGGGTCGGGGCGCTGGCAGCAATTATCGGAATCGCCTCGATCGGTTCCCATATGCCGGCTCGATATCGCTACTACTCTTGGGTGGAACGCAGCCTGCCTTCATACCCCCATGGAGGACCGTCCACTTGAAACGACGGGCGCGTGCGGGCGTGAGAGGGGTCGTCGCGTTTCCAGCTCGCGACGGGTATACTCGAACGGAATCGGGCAGGGATTCAGGAGAAAGGCACGTCGATGACGGTGACGCTCGAGCAGTATGAACAGCAGATACTGGCCAGCGGTCTGTTGTCCGGGGAAGAACTCCGGGCGTTCCGCGACGGACTGGAACGCACCGCCGATCGCCTGACTGCTGAAATTCTGGGCCAGGAACTGGTGAATCGGGGTCAGCTGACTCCTTATCAGGCAGCACGGATTTACGCGGGTCAATCGCGGGGTTTGGTGTTGGGGAGCTACGTCATTTTGGACCAGATCGGTTCGGGTGGCATGGGGACCGTGTTCAAGGCGGAGCATCGGCGGATGAAGCGGCCGGTGGTGGTAAAGGTGCTCCAGCCTCGGAATGTCGAAGCGGAAGTGGCATTGAAGCGATTCGAACGTGAGATTGTGGCAGTCGCTCAGTTGTCGCATCCCAATATCGTGACCGCCTTCGATGCCGGAGTCGATGCCGATCTGCATTATTTGGTGATGGAATATGTCGAAGGACGCGACCTCAGCTCGCTGGTAAAGCGTGAGGGCCCGCTGGCCCTGGAGCGAGCGGTGGATTTTGTGATCCAAGCCGCCCGCGGGCTGGCTTATGCCCACAGTCGCGGGATCGTCCATCGCGATGTCAAACCGAGCAATCTGTTGGTCGATCTCGGCGGGACCGTCAAGGTTCTGGATTTGGGTTT
>SLMF01000295.1 GCA_007133715.1 Planctomycetaceae bacterium | reverse complement strand
TCGGATTCGGCGGGCAGCTCGGATTCGGCGGCCGGCGACGGGATTGGCCGAGCGTCGGGGCTGGCAGGCACCTCCGGTTGCTGGCCGCCACACCCGATCAGAGCCACCACGACGATCAGGCTGCTCAGGTTCCGCAATCGCATCACTCGTCTCCTTCGGCTGGCAAAATGTTTCCAAACGGGGATTCCCGCATGCATTGTAACGCGCCCGCCGCTCGCTGCCATCCTGCCTTCCGACCGGTTCGAGTTCGGGCCGGGAAGTTCTTGCCGAACTGCTTGTCTCTTGGAAAAGATGGCAAAGACGTCTGCCAGCCGGTTGCCGATCCGCGGCGGGACGGGTGCCTTGCGGCCCGGCGAGCGGGCAGGTTTTCATTGGAGTCGGTTCGGGATCTGGTCGATAAGGCCCATAACCGTCAGAAGGAAAGGAAGCCCATGGCCGAGCCACTTCGTATTCAGGATTTTTCTGCCGCCGAAATCGCCGCTCTGTTGGAAGCCGATGGCAGCTGCCTGGACGCTGAACAAATCGCTGCTTTGCAGGAATTCATCGCCGACATCGGCGGGATCGAAAACGCGCGCTCGGCGGTCGAAATGCTGACCCAGCTGGAAGACGCAGCCTGAGACCGTCGGCCACACAGACCGGCTCTGCGACGGCCCTGCACGCGGCCTGTTTCCCCATTTGTCAGCAGGCACGCGGTGAAAGAAGCGCGCCCTGACACACGCGTTTTTTTCTCCTACCCGGCCGGAGATGCGCCAACAAAACCGCGCCGGGTTCGGAGTTCCCGCCCCACATTGGCGGCTTCCTTCGAATTTTGCAAGATGCTTTCTGCGCGCCGTGCGCGCATGTTCCACCGCGAAAAAACGGCGGTTGACTGACGTCTTGTGACCCACCCTTCCAGGCACAGCAGTCATGGCCTCGGGAAAACGGAGGGACGCTCCTGTTGGTCGCCGAGACGGCAGCTCGATGGATACGTGCGTTTTCTGAGGCATGGCAGGGATGTTCCATGACGTTTGGAGGTGACCCGGGAGGAGAAAGCCAAGGCGAAAATGGGCACCTGTCCGAGCACCGTTTCCTGGCTCCCCATCTCGTCGGAAAACGGGTTCCGACCCCACAGGAGCGGGTAGGTTGCGAATCTGGAGACTGTAATCGTCCCGGCCAGTACGCCGCGCGGCAGGTCGGAAAGAGTAACAGCCAGCTCTGGGGCGATGGTCAATTGCTCCGCATCGGCAGTCCCCAGGGCCGCATCGATGTAAACGCGACCGCGATTCTTGGTCGGTTGCGAGCGGTATTCGACCGTCTTCTCTCCACGCAGGATCATCTCGTCTCGCGTCTCCCGCAGTTGCTGCAGAGTCTCGTCGAACGACGTCACGCCGTCCGGATCGCAAGACTCCGCTGCTGTGGGGGCGTGCGGGCATTCCGGCGGCTCGAGTGGGCAGACGGTGGGGGCTCGGCCGCCAGGACACTCGGATCGGGGGGCGAGCTTGCGACGTCGGAACTCGACGGTGCGGCGGGCCCGGAAGGCGGCGTAGCGGGGACAGCAGCGAACTCCCCTTGGTCAGCAGACACCGGGGACGGTCCCCGAGGGGGGGTGCGGCCGGCGGCAGGGCTTCGTTGTGCCCCCGTTTCCCGCGGTTGTTACGGCCGGTTCCGCCTCGATTCCGCTGAGCAGTTCCTCGAACGGCACGCCCGTCTCTTCCCACCAATACCGGTATTGATTTGAGCAAGGATTCGATCGAGGCATTCAGACTTGCTCTTCCCGCGGGTATCAATGCCGCGAAGTTTCGGCATGACTTTCTGCACGAGCTGATCTTCAAACGCGATATGGAGCGCTTTGGCGAGGTTGTCTTTGTCCTGAGCCTTCTGTGCGGCGCGGATATCGGGATAGTTTGCCATGTAGTATTCGACGGACTGCCAGACGCGATGCCCTATTGCGCGGCCGGAAACGGCGAGAGCCGCATGCATCTGCGCGATGAACTCCTGGAATGGCTTCACGTCTTCTTCTGAGAACGTTGTGCCCTGCGCCAACCACGATTGCCATGAGATCTGTCGTCAATTTCATCACGCTTAAACTTCCCTAGGCTGCCAACTTTGTGGGCCTTGCGGGAACGCGAGGCGGCCATGTCGAATGGTCTCGCAGATCATCCGTGCCTTGGATGCAGACGGCCGCCAGCGGGTCCTGGCGGCACCCTCACCGGACGCCGTGCTGTCCGTGCTGATGCGGAAATAATGTGAGCTTTCGGCAAGCGTGCATGAAGCGGGAGCGGGGGTTGGGGTACACTGGCGGTCGATTCTGCGAGTGCGCTCCATGCGTGGACGAACGACCGGAACGTCTGGTAAGCGACTGCGGGCCCCGATAGTAGTCGGGGATCGAGCGGATGTCATCGTCTCTCAGGAGCACATCATCATCGTTCCAAGACGTGCCCAGCACTTGGGGTCGCTTTCCGCGTTCTCGACGTTTGCGGAACGGGCATTTTTGGGGGAGGTCTACTTGACAGTCCCAGCCGCCAGTTGTCAGCTAGGGGCGTGTTCATGCCGATCTGAGGGCAGGGCCCTTATCGATCGCTCGATACCGATGTTCTCGCAGTTTTACTTTGAAGGAGATTTTCATGCCAAGTTTCAGGAGTCACGGTGTATCGCGGCGAAAGTTTCTCGCCGCGGCGACCGGTGCCGCCTTCGCCGCGCCGACCTTCGTTTCCGCGCGGGCTTTGGGCCGGGACGGAGCGCTCCCGGCCAGCGAGCGGATTGTTCACGGCGGCATCGGGCTCGGCAGACGGGGGACCCATGTCCTGCGTTCGTTCTTGAACGAGCCGGAGGTGGAGTTCGTGGCGGTGGCCGATCCCAAGGCAGGTCAGCGCAACGCGATCAAGCAGCTGGTCGATTCCCGCTATGGCAACACGAATTGCGCCACCTACCGGGACCTCCGCGAGCTGTTGGACCGCGAGGACATCGACGCCGTGCTGATTGCCACCGGTCCCAACTGGCACGCCTCCGCCTCGATGCTGGCCGCCGAAGCC
>SLMF01000617.1 GCA_007133715.1 Planctomycetaceae bacterium | reverse complement strand
TCAAACCAATCACCCCTCGCAGATCCCAATGCGACGGTAATTTCTTTGCAGAACGTTATTGTACTGCCTCCAGACACAGGACTTGGCCGTCCCCCGTGGTGAGGAACAGTTTGCCTGCGGCCGCGATCAGGCCGTCGAAAACGGGGGTCGACGGCAAATCGTAAGCCGCCAACCGCTCTCCGTCGTTTCCGTCCAGAACCCAGAGCAGCGATCCCTTCTGGCCCTGGAAAGCCTGGAGCGCCTCTTCCGGATGGCGCAGGCTGGGGAAATACTCGCCGTACCAAGGCCCCAGTTGCTCTCGCGAAACCATGTCCGGGTCATCGAAGTCCTCCAAAGGCGTGGTGGTCAAGTACCGCTCGACCGGCGGCCCAACTGCGAAGACCCGGTGCTGATCGTCCACGACCATCGCCCGGACCCAGAACGGCGGACGGATGCTCCACCGCGGGTCGTGTTTGCCGTTGTCTTTCATCTGCGTGGCAAACAACTCGTAATGGATGCCGCCCAAACCGGCATGTCCGCCACCGCCTGGACCATGCGCCCGGTACGCGTTCCTGCCAAAACCGTAGACGTCGCTGTCAACCCGGACCAGGATCCGTCCCGAGGGAACCTGTTTTCCGGGCCGGGGCCAGCCGCCGAAGCCGCTGCCCGTCTCGGTGCCGAAGATCCAGTAGGTGCGATGCCACCAATCGGCATCCAGGAACCCGACCGAGCTGTACAAGTGGGGCACGTTGGTGGGTTGTACCCGGCCGTTCAGGTCGTATCGCTGGTGCCGCATGAACAGCGAATCTCCGTCGCTGGAGAGGATATCGGGCAGGACGCCGGGCAAGCCGCGCGTGCCCCGGATGGTCTCGTAGGGCTGCAGCCCCGTCTCCGGGTCCCAATCTGACAGATGCTGATGGAACACCAGTTCCCCGTTTTCGGTTTGGAGTCCGTACAGATGCATGCCGCCGTCGACATAGGAGGAACGGCCCGCGACGAAGTACACGATCCCGTCTTGGACCAGCACGTTGCCGTGCACGGGCCAGGCGGATTCCAGCTGGTCCTGGTTCATGATCCAACGGATTTCGGGGGCCGCTTGAAAACGCCAAACCAATTCCCCATCAGTTGCTCGCAGGCAATACACCCAGCCGTCGGCGGAACCGAACAGGACGCGTCCGTTGTCGATGGTCGGCGGGCTGTCGATGCGCCCTGCCGCAGTGAACTTCCAGACCGATTCGCCGCTGCCAGCGTCCAGCGCGTGCAACGTATGGGCATCGATTGCAGCGACCAGCACGTGGCCGGCGGCCATGACGGGACTGGTCAGCGGGGGGGTCAATTCGACTTGCCAGCGAGTTTCCAGCTCGGGGGACACGGCGCACCCGGCGCGGCCGCTGCGGGCGGCGTCTCGACGGTAGGTCGGCCACCCGCCCGCCACCGGCTCCTGCTGGGGAACAGCGTTCCAAGCGGGGCCGCGTACCAGCCGTACCGACGAACCGGGCTCGACCACGGCCGCGGACGTCTCACGCCGCGGGGCCATCGCATTGAATCCGTTGATCTTCGCCTCGATGTAACAGGCGCACGGATGCGGCGGAACATACAGCAGCCCGTTGCTGGGCATGAAGCCGTACTGGCAGGCGCCGCGGAGCCAGTGGTTGGCCGCAGCGTCGCCCGAATCCAAATCGACCAACTCGACCCCCGCGCGGCCGGTGATCAGATAGGAGGAGGTGCCAAAGCTGCGGTGGCAGCGGCCGTGCCCCATGCCCACCGTGTAGAACTCCTGGTCAGCCGGACGCGTGAATTCGACCTCCCCCGTCTGCAAATTGCGGCCTTCGGTAATGCCCGGTTGCGAAGCACACACGATGCGGCTGGTCCAAACCAGACCGCGGGAAACCAGCACGTCGGGCGGCGCATTGAACGTCTCGGAAACCGGACACTGCCATAACAACTCGCCACTCGCCGCCGAGTAGGCGTACAAGGTGCCCTGCATCTCCAGCAACGCCTGTTGACGCCCCGCATTCGCCTCGCGATAAGCCTCCTTGCTGCACTCGTCCCACAACACCTGCCCCGGCTCGCCCGGCGGATCGTCAACCAAACCGATACGCTGGATCCAGGCTTCGTTCCGGTCGCTCGACAACACCACCCCGTCTTGCAGCACCAGGGTGGGTGCCAGCCACGTCGGTCGCAGACGGATCAGCGGGCGTGAGGTCTGCCAAATTTGCTGGCCGGAGACTGCGTCCCGGCAAACGATCTGATCCGCGTTCTGGTAAACCAAGTTGCCGTCGGCAACGGCCAGGGTCGTCGGGAGGATATAGCCGGCCTGTTCGGCCGGGCACTCCCAGAGCAACTCGCCCGAGTCGGCTTGCACCGCCACCAGCGACTTGCCCTGAGGAACCGGTTCGCCGCGGCGAACGGCACGCTCGCGCGCTTCATCCGCGGCCGCATCGCCGATCACCGTGTACAACACGCCCTCGCTAAGCACGATCTCCTCCGCACCGGCCGTCTCGGGATAGACGCGGACCGGTTCGCCGCTGGCCGCGTCCAGGGCACTGACCGGTTCGCCGTATCCCAAGGTCACGTAGACCCGATCACCCTGGGCGACCAGCCGCCGCGCCAGATGAGGCGGACCACTGCGGAAACCGCGAAAACGTGACTCCCAACGGGGCAACGGCACAGACCACAGCCGCACCCCGCTGAACGCGTCCCGCGCCACCAACTGCCAACGTGCAGGAAAAGCGACCGATGCGACCAGCCCTTTGTCCAAGATCGCAAATACCCGGCCACCGGACGACACCATGGCGCTGAAACTGGACAGATGCTCGTGGCTCCGCAGCCAATTCGGGCCGCTACGCCATTGTAAATGATGAGGCGGGCCTGCTACCGTGTCCTGACCGACCGCATTGTTGTTGGAACTGTGTAAATAATGAGTCCACTCGTCGATCTCCTCCGGCCACGGTTGGCGGTGAAGCACCCATTGGCCGTCGCGGTGGATGTAGGCCACGGCCAGCGGGGCCAGCACGCGGTCGAGTTCCCTATCGCACAG
>SLMF01000494.1 GCA_007133715.1 Planctomycetaceae bacterium | reverse complement strand
TCGAACTGGGGGTCGAGCCGCCGGATGCGCTTGGCCAACGGCGGATGCGTGGCCAACAGCCCGCTCAAAGACGAACCGCCCCCATGAGCGAACACCATGTGGCTGACCGTCTCCGCTTCGGCCGTCTGCAGTCGAGAACCGCCGACCAAACCACCGATCTTCTTCAACGCCCCCCCAATACCGTCCGGATTCCGGGTGAACTGGACGGCCGACGCATCCGCCAGGTACTCGCGCTGTCGGGAGACGGCCGATTTGATCAGCCGGGCGAAGAACAGCCCGATCGACCCGATCACCAGCACGGCCAGTCCCAACAGCAACAGGTAGGCGCCCCCGCCGCTGCGACCGCCACGCGAACGGCCCATCCCCGAGTAGGCCGTGGTTCGCAACAGGTAGTAACCGATCAGAGCGATCATCAGGATCCCGTGCAACACGCCGATCAGCCAGATGTTCAAACGCATGTCGCCATGCAGGATGTGGCTGAACTCGTGAGCGATCACGCCCTGCAATTCGTCGCGATTCAAATGCTCCAACGCCCCGCGGCTGACGCCGATCACGGCATCGCTGGGCGCATAACCCGCCGCGAACGCGTTGATGCTGCGTTCCTTATCCAGCAAGTACACCGGGGGAACGGGGATCCCGGACGCCACGGCCATCTCTTCGACCAGGTTCAGCAGCTGCCGCTCGCTGAAATCCGTGGTTCCCGGATTGATCCGGTGGCCGCCCAACATGCCCGCCACCGACTCGCCGCCTCCCTGCAACTCCAGGATCTTGTAGGCGCTGCCCAGACCGACGATCAAGCCGACCGCCAAGGTGGTGAACAGCAGGATTTCGGGGCGAAACCAGACCGGTTCCAGCATCGCTCCGTCCTTCGCCTCCGGCGGGAACAGCAATACGGCCACGACGTACAGGGCCGCGATCATCGCGACCAGGGCCAACACAAAATAGCTCACCAGCAGCCAAGTCTTGCGGTGCGCGGCGTCTTGATGGCTGAAAAAATCCATCGGCGTCTATGTCCCCTTGTTCAAGCGACTGCAGAGCTGGGATCGGGCTCAAGTCCGAGCGGGCGGTTCCCTTCAATCAAAAACTGACCCGCGGAGCTTGACGCTCCTTCTCCGCCTCCACCTCGAACAGCTCGGCTCGTTGGAATCCGAAAGAACCCGCGATCATCACCGCCGGAAACCGCTCGCAGGCCGTATTGTAGCGGGTCACCGAATCGTTGTATCCCTGGCGGGCGAAGGCGACTTTGTTTTCGGTCGAGGTCAGCTCCTCCTGCAGGGACAGCATGTTCTGATTCGCCTTCAGGTCGGGATAGGCTTCGGCCACCATCAACAGCCGTCCCAACGTCGCTCCCAATTGCCCTTCGGCCGCCGCCAATTGCTGCATGGCCGCCGGATCGCCCGGCTTGCCCGCCGCCTGCTTCTCGGCACTCACCGCCTGACTGCGGGCCTGGATCACCGCCTCTAACGTCTCCCGCTCGTGCGACATGTAGCCCTTGGCTACCTCGACCAGATTCGGGATCAGATCATAGCGGCGCTTCAGTTGCACATCGATCTGCGCGAACGCATTCTGAAACCGGTTTCGCAGAGTCACCAGCCGGTTGTAAACGCCGATCAGCCAGCCGACGATCACCAGCATGAACAGGCCCAGGAAGACAAGCACCCCCAACACCGCGAACATGGTCATGACAAGCCTCTTTCTTTCAAATCAGTTCGTTCCATCCTGGTCTTCGCTTCGGCGAAAAACCAACGCGAATCGATCGGCTGCCGGTGGCGAGCCTTGGCCGATCACTTCAAAACCGGCCGCCGCCATCTCCTCGCGAACCACCCACCACCGTCGTCTCGGCAATCCAAGCGTGTCGCCGCGTCCGCTCCTCCCGCGGAAGATAATCCTGCAACGTCCCTCGATGGCGATCGACCACCACCAGATACCCCCCCGGCTTGAGCGATCGCCAGATGCCCTGCAGCATCTCACGCGGCTGGCCGAAATGATGGTACACCTGCCGCAAAAAGATCAGATCCACCGTATCGGCGGGCAAACTCGGGTCATCCACCCGCCCCAATACCGTCTGGACCTGCGGCAAATCCCGTCGCTCGCTCTCGCTCTGCAGATTCCTGATCGCACGCTCCGCGATATCCTGAGCGTAGATCACACCCGTCCGACCTACCACCTGAGCCAACGGCCACGTGTAAACCCCGCGGCCCGCCCCCACATCGGCCACGACCGAACCCTCGCCGACTGCCAAGTGTTCGGCCAAGGCCCGGATCGCTTCCTCCCGATCCGCCGGCCGCTCGGCAGCCCGGGCCAGCAAACCGAACCCGCCCAGTGCCAAACAGCCCAACGCGATTACCAGCCCGCGACCCGAAAAACTAAGCAGCCCACACCCCCCATGAAAACGGTGACGCAACATCGACGGCGCTCCCTGGACCCGCGTGAAAACCGTGCCCCCGCACGCAACGAGGCCACTTCAAACCACGCTGATTGTAAACCGCGCAGAGAGCGCGTGTAAACAGGCCAATTTCCAACGGAGCTTCCTGCTCGTGCTCGATTTCATCCCGTTGGCCAAAGGCCATCCAAACCGAGATGTGTTAGATCGGTGCACCGGTGGCCGGTGGTCGGTGGCCTGGGAATCGGTGCTTGGTGATCCCTGCCTCCTGAAACCTCGTCTTGAAACACCGCCCTAATACCCCACCCTCAACCCCAGCCCGTGTCCCGCCACGAAGGGGTACAACAAGTCAGGCTGGGGCAACGCCCCGGGTAAGGCTTAGTTCGTAGTTCTGCATGCAAAATTCCCAGTCCGGTCATTCAAGCCTCGGGCCATCAAGACCGCCGTATATTTCACGAACCACGAACCACCGATGACCGATGACATCGAGCTCCGAAGGTCTAGTGCCGCAGATCACAATGGACGTTACATAAAACCCATAAGAGGGGACAAAATAGCTCGAACAATATGTACTGCATCAGTTCGTAGGTTGGGCATTCCTGCCCGACGATCCCCATGGTTGATCCGCAGTGAGGGATTCGTAATCAG
>SLMF01000207.1 GCA_007133715.1 Planctomycetaceae bacterium | reverse complement strand
GTCAAGGGCGGGGTGGCGGCCGTTTTGTGATTCCGTTCGGCAGCCGCGCGTTCTCCGCCCTGCTGCCCGTCTGCACGCCGAACACGACTACTTCTCGCGGCTTTGCGACTTGCCGAAAAAGTACCACAACACGAGCCCAATCAAGATGATGCCACCCAGAATAACGAATGCTTCGATCGGCTCCACGACAAGAAACCCCATACATACGGCTCCTTAACTAACAGTAACCGGGGGTGAGAAGCGACGGAGACGCAGGCTGTTGGTCACCACCGACACGCTCGACAAGCTCATGGCCACGCTAGCAAATATGGGCGATAGCATTATTCCCCAAAATGGGTACAGCACTCCCGCTGCGACCGGAATTCCCGTGGCATTGTAAACGAAGGCCCAGAACAGGTTCTGGCGGATGGTGCGGAGGGTGGCGCGGGACAGGGCGATCGCGGTCACCACGGCTCGCAGGTCGCCCCGTATCAGCGTGATGTCGGCCGCTTCCATGGCGACGTCCGTGCCCGTTCCGATGGCGATGCCCACCTGGGCTTGGGCCAGGGCGGGGGCGTCGTTGATGCCGTCGCCCACCATGGCCACCGTCTTACCCTCGGCCTGCAACTGGCGAATCTGGCCCACTTTGCCCTCGGGCAGCACTTCGGCCAGGACCCTCGTGATCCCGACTTGCTCAGCCACCGCGGCGGCCGTCCGGTGGTTGTCACCGGTGATCATCACCACCTCCAGTCCCATCGCCTGCAGTGCCGCGATGGCTTGCTCCGATTCCGGCTTGACCGGGTCCGCCACGGCCAGCAGTCCGAGCAATTGGCCGTCGGCAGCGACGTACATCGGGGTCTTGCCGGCCTCGGCCCACTCTCCGGCCCGCTCCTGGGCGGCGGTAGTCAGCGGCACTTGGCGTTCCTGCATCAATCGCCGGTTGCCCAACAGGACCGTCCGGCCGCTCACCGAGGCTTCGATCCCATGTCCCGCCAGGGCCTGAAATGACTCAGGCTCGTCCAGCTTCATCAGGCGCTCCTGAGCCGCTCGGACCAATGCTTCGCCCAACGGATGCTCGCTGCCCCGTTCGGCGGAGGCGGCCAGGTGCAGCAGTTGGGATTCGTCCCCCTGAAACGGGAACAAGTCGGTCAGGGCGGGTTGCCCGCGGGTGATCGTGCCTGTCTTGTCCAACACAATGACTTGCAGTTGATGAGCGGTTTCCAACGCCTCGCCGCTCTTGATCAACACGCCGTGCTCGGCTCCACGCCCCGTCCCGACCATGATGGCCGTGGGGGTTGCCAGCCCCAGGGCGCAGGGACAGGCGATGATCAGTACGGACACGAAATTGACCAAGGCGGCTGTGAGGCGGATTTCGACGGGTGCCGCGACGAACCACACCACGAAAGTGGCGATGGCGATGCAAATCACAATCGGGGTGAAAATGCCGCTGATCACGTCGGCTTGACGCGCGATGGGGGCCTGTGAGCCTTGGGCGTCGCGGACCAAGCGGATGATTTGTTGCAGGACCGTATCGCGACCCACCTGGGTGGCCACAAAGCGGAACGCGCCACTGCGATTCAACGTGGCACCGTAAACGGTATCGCCCACCGTCTTGTCGACCGGCAAGCTCTCTCCGGTCAGCATGGATTCATCCACCGCCGAACTGCCGTGTTGGATCAGCCCGTCGACGGGAATTTTTTCACCGGGACGAACCAGCACCATGTCGCCCTGGCGGACGGTTTGGATCGGTACATCCTGTTCGACGCCCTCGCGGATCACGCGGGCGGTGCGGGGTTGCAGCCCGATCAGCCGCCGGATGGCTTCGCCCGTTCGCCCCTTGGCACGCGCTTCCAGCATCTTTCCCAGCAAGATCAGGGCGATGATCATGCTGGCCGCCTCGAAATACACCGGCACCATCGGCGTTTCACCGTGGTGCATCGCATGGCCCATCGCGCGGGCGAAGTAGCCTGGTGCGATGGTCGCGGCCGTCGAGTACACGTAGGCCGTCCCCGTCCCGACCGCGATCAGCGTGTTCATGTCGGCCGCCCGCTGGCGGAAGGCGGACCAGGCCCCGCGAAAGAACTGAGCACCACAGTACAACATGACCGGAGTCGTCAACGCGAATTGTACCCACTCAACGCCCGGAAAGTCCAAAAACGGAATCGCGCCATGCGACATCGCGATCACCACCAGCGGACCGGACAAGATCATCGCGATCCAGAACTTCCGCCGCAATTGCCGATACTCACGCTCCTGCTCGGCTTGCTGAGCGTCCTCGGTCGAAACGACCTGATGATCGTCGTCCTGCGGCGTTACCCGGACCCCGGCTGCCACCAATTGCTCGATCAATCCCCCCGCATCGACCATTTCCGGCAAGTATTCGACGCGAATCTGATGTTTCGTCTCGTCGATCACGGTGCGGACCACCCCCGGCCGTTTGACCAAGTCTGCGATCGCTGCCTCGACCGTGCGGTCTGTTGGCGAGCGATCTTCGAGCGTGAATTCCGCCTCGGCCGTGCCCGTCACACGGTACCCCACCCGTTGAACCTGTTCGACCAACTGGCCCAAGCCCACCTGCTCTGGGTCGTAGTGCACGGTGGCGCGGGCCGTAGCGAAGTTGACATGGGCCGTTGCGACGCCCGACAGGTCGGTCAAACCCTGTTCCACCCGGCGGGCGCACGCCGCACAACTCATCCCCTGAACCGGTAAATCCGTCCGTTGCGTATTCATCGAACACCGTTTATGCAAAAGTTCCCACTCGCCCCTATTTGTCGCGAAGCGGTCGTTCCAGGCTCCCATAGTATGATACTCGCCTCGAGGTCTCAGGGAATCTGTACGAACTTGCATCCGTTCGCGGGGCTGGCGGGCCGCGAGGGGCTTCATTTCTTCAATGACCCTCTTAACTGGGCATTCAACCCAATGCCCCCGGCTCGCCCGGGGGATTGTTACGCTCCAAGCTACATCGCTCAGCCACCCAAGAGAAACAAGGGGAGCGGGCGGAGGTAGCGAAGAACGTGAATCCTCCCCCGGGCAAGCCGGGGGCATCCGGGAGAATC
>SLMF01000749.1 GCA_007133715.1 Planctomycetaceae bacterium | reverse complement strand
TGCGAGGTTGCTCCGGCTTGACCGTCGCCCTCTCGGGCAGTACCTCTTCGAGCTGCGCGATCTCGGCTTCGGAAAGCTGCTTCAACTGACGCTCGGCCGCGACGCCGGAAGAGGCTGCGATGTCGATGGCCAGCGCTGCCAGAAACATCCCAAACAACGAAAATCGGGTACTCATGGTCTTCTCCTCAGGAAAGAAATTGAAACGCGGGGGCCGGATCTCCAAGTTCCCCTGATTCTAGCCCAAGCAGCGACGCGGGGCCAAGCCGGCGTGAAACCGCTCGTTCTCGGCGTCCCATCAGAGCCGCCGGCCCGCCGTTGGCGGTTTCGCCTTCTACGGCGTCCGGCCTGTGAGCAGCGGCCATAGGTCGGGTGATTCGAGCAACCGTTGCCGGCTTCGCCAGAACCCTATTTCTCGCTCCGGGCACATCATCAATAGCAGCAGGGCATGGAGCACTCCCAAGTCCCGCAATCTGTCGATCTCCTGCCAGATCTCTTCGGGCAATGCGATGCCGTTCTCGAAGGAAGCATGGTAGAGATGATCGAGCGTTCTGCGACGGTCGCTGCCTTCCAAGCTCTTCCGAAGCTCGTCGTTCTTCCGCAAAGCGGGCTGCAACTGCTGACCCAACTCGCGCACCGCGTCTTCCAGATCGGTGAAGGTTTCCCGTTGACGCAAGATTTCGGCGTGAATGAATTCGGCGGCCGGCTGGAAATCCTGACCCTCAACCGAAGCTTCCCAAACGGGTTCTTTGTCGCTCAGTTCGTCAGCCAGTTCTTCCAGCCGCTCGCTCACTTGACGAAGATGCTCGCGTATGCGATCCACCTTCTCCAGGCTTTCTCGCAGCGCATGCGCGAGTTCCTGTTCTCGCTCTGGCCAACGTCGGACGAATTCCGCCAACAACTGCTCTTCGTCCAGGTACCAATCGACGGCCGTCGGCATCCCCGACATCATCAGCAGGATTTGGCCGATCATCTCTTCGATGTTGGTCAGCGAGTCGGGCGGTAATCGGAACGACTGCAACACTTCGCGTTCGTACAGAGGCACCGTGATGAAGCTGTCGCACAGTGCCTTCAGCAATTCCTCCGGTTGAAAACGGCCTGTCGTCGACTGCTTGTCGGGGTCTTGCTCCGTAGCGGCATCCCGTGGACCGCAGACCCAATCGATCGCACGCGCGAGGTCTCCGTCCGCGTTGCACACCGCGCGGATCAACGCATGAGCCCCGTGCTGATTCAGGGTGTGGTAGCGGTCCAGCTCCTGAAGGTAAACACGGCGCACGGTCTGCGGATCGGCATGGCCCTCGTCCAGTGCTCGAAGCGCCGCTTCGTCGTCGCCAACCAGCAGCATTCGAAATCGTTGGATGGTGTCCAGCGGATCGGAAGCGGGAAACGCTTCGATCAAGCGTTTCCACAGGCGCGATCCGTCCACGATCACCGGCAAAGCCATTCGGCGGCCCAGGACGGCTGTCGCCCACTCGGCCGTTTGTTCAGCTTGCCGGCGCGTGATGTCCCCACGTACCAGCGCGTGACGAGGGAAAGTGGATTCCAGCAGCATGCCAACCGCCAGCACTGCGTAGTGATACGGATAGCCTTGCGTCTTGCTATTGAATACCTCGTAGCCGCCGACGTCATACCATTCCGGCTCTTTGCCGTCTTCCCGCACTGGTGGCCGCAGGATATCCCCCGTCGTTTCCCGCGGTTTCCCGCGGAAGTACTCGATCCGCTTGCGATAGTAATCCAGGTGGCGGTACAGCACGAACGGCTCCGCAGAACGGCCGCTGCCCAGTTCCCGGTCGACTTCCCAGCGTTCCTCGGGCGAATCTACGCCACGCACGATGTTCTTTGTAACGACCAGCCGCTGAAAACGGCCGACGTCCTCGTGTATGCGTCTGGCCAACGGACCGGGAAACTGCTCGAGCAGTTGCAGGCTGGTCAAGTACACCGCTTCCCAACGTTCATCGTCGATCGCATGGCAATCCACGTACGTATAAATCGAAAGCCCCATCGGATGACTCCCAGATCGATACCTTCCCGGAACAGATCTTCCAACTGCCGCAAATCGGACCCGTCGCGAATCCAACCACGTCGATTATAACACTTGGGCGCCTGCCAGTCCGCGCCGGACGCGCAGCGCAGTTGCTGCACCTGCCTACGGATCAGCAGTGTGCACGGGAAAGCGACGAACAGCGGCCGATGCGTCGCCGCGGTTGCCGGGCTCGACGCACCGTCGAGGTCCAGAGCCGGGTAGGCGCAGCGGTAGCGGGCGGAGATGACGTAGTCGCGTACCTCGTGGTTGGGGGCAAAGGAGTCCCGCCCCTCCATCCAGGCCGGACGTTCCACACCGGCCAGCGCAAGCTTGGTCACGGTGATGTCGATGCCGCTGACTAGGTCGGCGCGGGCCTGGCCGCGCGGCAAGCCCGGGCCCGCCACAACGAGCGGCACGCGGATCCCGCCTCCTGTCGAACGTGGATTTACAGAGTTTCATGCGATCTCCCGACGGAGTGATAGCAAATGTGACTGACGGAGAATCGGACGGGTGTTTCATAATCTTGGTCCTTTCCGTGTTGGGTTTCATAACGAATGTCCTTGTTTGCTGGAGGTTGTTTCTTTTGGTGTGATGGTTTGTCACGACGTCACGGCTTCTCGCCCAGGAACACGGCGTTCGCACGCTGCAGCCGCTCGGGGTACTCGTGCCAGACCGGGTCTGTCGGGCCGGAATTCGTACGTGGCACGGCGCCCACCAGTCCGTGCTCGCGGTAGGCGCGGGCTGCGTGTTCGACCACTTCCCAGTAGGCGTCGGAACGCTCCTCCCAGCGGAGTCGGTGATCCGCGCAGTAGCTGGCGCCCTCGCCCAGGATCAGCGGGATACCAGGCAAAACCTCGTCGCGAGTTTTCACAAGTCGCTTCACATCATTGATCGCTCTCTCCTTGAACTCATCGATGCGATTCTCCAGGTCCTCCCGCAGCAGACGCTCCAATTCCGGCATCGCGTTCGGATCGAGGTTGCGATACAGCCAGATGCGACGAAACCAGTCCCGTGCGA
>SLMF01000688.1 GCA_007133715.1 Planctomycetaceae bacterium | reverse complement strand
GGAAAAGAACTGTATCGAGGCCTCGGCCATGGCCCGCCGCCATGACCGACTGTACAAGTTCTACGGCGGCGCCTACAACCACGAGCGGCAGCAGATCGGTGTGGCCTCCAGCGATGACGGGTTGAACTTCACCCGTTTGTGCGACCAAGGGCCGTTGAAACCCTACGGGGAACCGGGCACTTGGAACAGCTACGAAGTCGGACATCCGTTCTACTTCCAGGATGTCGATGGCCAGGGGTACTTGTTCTACCAAGGCCGGGCGGCGACCGAGTGGGGAGAGGACGGTACCGCACGCCGCCCCGGCCCCTATCACCTGTCCATGTCGGTGGTGCGATGGGAAGCCGATCCGGAAGGCGGGCCTGACCGGCCCGTGCTGGTGCCGCACCAACCGGAGCCGCTTACACCTTAGGCAAGCCGCAGGAAATGATCTCTTCGCAGCGTTGTGGCCGGTCTCTGACCGAGCCACTCGGCCGACCGAAGGTCTCCAATATCGCGGGAGACCTTCGGTCGGCGGTTTCGGCGGGGTCGGAGACCCGCGCCGAACGGAACGCGAGCGCAGGGGTCGGGAGCCTGTCGAGCACGAGCACGAGTACGAGTACGAGTACGAGTACGAGTTCGATTGACAGCCGCGACGAAGGCGACTGTGATTTGTTCGCTGCTGCTTAGTGCCGGAACGTCACTCCGAAAGTCATCCCCTGTGCCCAGAACCCCGTGTCACGGATTCGGGGCATAGCCGGGTTGTCCGGTCCGTCCAGAACGCCATCCCACAATTGGGTCGAGTTCACCAGGGGGGCCCCGAGCGGTCCGGTCTCGATCTGATCCGCAGCCAACGCGACGTTGGTCCAGTACAGCAGCGAGTAGCCCAGGGCGATGTCCAGGTGACGAGTCACTTGGTAACGCAGCTTGATCTCGGCCTCGGGCACGACCGCGAAAACCGCGTCGCTGTGGGTACCCAAATTGCTGCCCACCGCCAGCAAACCGCTGTCGTACGAGACCAATGTCTCGTCCGCGAAATCGAATTGAGAGGACTCTCCCGAAATCCGCACCCGTTGCCGCATGTTGCCGAAACCGACTTTGCTCATCAGCTGCAACGTCACCGGGCCGTACTCGTACTCGCCCGACAATCCCAACGTGGCTCCGTGGAACGTGTTCTCCGTCACAAACTCGTCCGCAAAATAGAACTCGCTGAACAAGTCCCGCGACCGATGCTGGATGGCCAAACCGTCCCGAATCTCCGAGTACTGATAACCGGTCAGCAGATCCAGTCGGCGTTCCCTGCACTGGTACAGACCGATGCGGAAGTAGGCATCCAGGTTATTCAGTTCGTTGGCGGCCGCCGCCTGGACCCGGCCGGTCAGCAGGGGACTTCGCCAGGGATCGGAGATCCGCAGCACGGATTGGGTATTTTCCAACGGATTGGTGTCGAAGAAGGGTCGGGCGAGCAAGGGCGATCCACTGCTGTTCGAAACGTTCGCATAGGGCACCCAATCGTTTTCGGCCAGGAAGAAGCGGCCGCCGATGCCGATGTTCTCGCACGGATCCAGCCACAGGCCCAATCCGACGCGACCGCCGGTGCGGATATCTTGACCCACCCGCTCGCCGCCGAACAGGATTTCGGTCCCCGGTTCGCCCAGCCGCCCGCGTCCCGCCTGGTTACCTGTCGTTACCAAGGGGGGTAAATCCCGACCTTTGGTCCAGGTCATCATGTAGTCCACCGACCCCCAGAGGCGCGGTTCGCCGAACGCGGTGGGCCCGAACGGATCACTCCCCAAACCACAGCCCCCCGTGGTGCAGGCCTTGCCGCCCTTCGCACCCTTCGCACCGCTCGGACGGTCGTTCAGGTAGCCCGAAAAACCGCCCGGAGCGGGAGGGGCTTCCACCATCAACTCGTCGGTGAGGTACATGCCCGAGTCATCCGAGATGTAGCTGCCGCTGTTGTCCGCGATGTAGTTGGCGTAGCCCGCGTCGCCCCGCGGCATCGACCGTGGCCAAGCCCCCCCGTAGCCGTCCGCACCGTGTGCAGCCAACCCTATAAATAGAGGGAGGAACGCTGCGAGCATCCGATTCGTTTGGTTAATTTTCATCGCTAGAACCCAATTCAGCTGGAAAAGTCACACGCCAGACTAGAAACAGAATCGACCGGTACCATCGCGAGATTCAGACAAATCGGCATATTCCGCAAATTTTGTCACAATACACCCCATGCAAGCTACTCGAATACCGACCGCGAATCGGGTAATATCGTTGTTTCCCGCCGTCATCTGTTCAAGGCTCGTTATCCGACGAGTGGTTTCAAGACGTGCCCGTTTCGTCGACTTGAACGGTTGTGTCGGTTATTTGTTGTCGCTGGGTTGAGCCGATTGTGCTTGGGGCGTAAACTTTTCCCCATGCATCCGTCGGCATCGCGAGGCGAATCGACCTTCCCGGGTGGCAAGTGACTCACTGGAAAGAATTGTTTTTCAAACCAGAGTAGCCGCGAGCGGGGGAGATGCCGAAGATGAGATGAGGGCGGGCCACCGCCGCAAAACCGTCGGGAACCGTACAAGCGGCAGGACCGTCCGAAGAACATACGGGCTCGGGCGTGTCGCCCGCTCTCCCGTTTTTCAGCAACCAACAGGTCGCCTTTATGAGCACATTGCGAGCAAGCGGACATCTTCCCCAAGGCTATCGCGCCCAGCTGATGGCTTGGTTGGGGGGGCCCGTTCAAAGACGGATGGGTCGCTGGTCTGCAACGCTCGAGGCCATCAACGATTGGGAAACGGTGCTGCAAGCGGAAAGCGACGCCCAACTGCGAAAGCGGAGTCTCTCGCTCCGCTTTCGCGCCAAGAGCGGCGAAAAACTGGAACGTTTGGTGCCGGAAGCGTTTGCGCTGGTCCGCGAAGCCGCCGTGAGGACCGTCAAACTGAGGCATTTCGACGTCCAGTTGATCGGCGGACTGGCCCTGTTCCACGGTTGCATCGCCGAAATGGACACCGGTGAAGGCAAGACGCTGACCGCAACCTTGCCCATGTACATCAACGCGTTGAGCGGAAAAGGGTCGCATCT
>SLMF01000471.1 GCA_007133715.1 Planctomycetaceae bacterium | reverse complement strand
CGGACGTTGGTGGTGGAAGTGGGCGGGGGCAGCACCGAGGTTCTGCTGTTCGATCGTGGCGACGTGGCCTTTGCCCACACCTACCGTTTGGGCTCGCTCCGTTTGCGCAAGACGCTGGAGGCTTACCATGCCCCGCTCAGCAAGGTGCGGCGGATCATGGAGAGCCAGATCCAACGGGCGGTGGGCCATTTGTTGCGGCATGTGCCGCGGGATCCGCCGCCGACACTGATCACCTTGGGCAGCGACGTACGGTTCGCCGTCAAGCGATTGGGCGCCCGCTGGGATGCGGCCGGACTGGCGAGTCTCGATTGCGACCGTTTCGCCGAGTTGACGGAACAGATACTGGGCCGCAGTGTTGAGGAAGTGGCCCAGGAGTACCATCTGGCTTTTCCCGATGCCGAAGGAGTAGGGCCGACGCTGCTGTGTTTTTCCCTCCTCGCCCGGGGCCTGGAGTTGGATCGGCTGCAGGTGTCCAGCATCAACATGCGTGACGGTCTGATCAAGGAGATGGCCCTGCATCACGCCTGGACCGACGATTTCGTCCAGCAGATCATTCGTTCGGCGTTGGATTTCGGGATCCGTCTGGGTTTTGACGAAGCGCATGGGCGGTATGTGGCCGAGGTGTCGCGAGCGTTGTTCCGGGCCTTGCAGCCGCAGCACGGTCTGGGCAGCCGCTACGAGGCGATTCTGTATGTGGCCGCCTTGCTGCACGACGTGGGCTATGCCGTGGCCCCGCGCAGCCACCACAAGCATTCCATGTATTTGATCAGCAAGGGCGATCTATTCGGGCTGAGCAAACGGGACGCCCTGCTGGCGGCGTTGATCGCCCGCTACCATCGCCGGGCCTCGCCCAAACCGTTTCATCAGGGCTACGCGACGCTGGATTGGGAGGATCGCACGAACGTGGCCCAAATGGCGGCCATCCTTCGTCTGGCCGACGCCCTGGATCGCTCGGGGAGCCAGCGGATCGGGCCGCTCCATTGCCAGATGTCTGGAGGCCGCTTGGTCCTGTGCGTGCCGACCGCCGACGATTTGTCCTTGGAACAATTGGCGTTGGAACAGAAAGCGGCCATGTTCACCGAAATCTTCGGCATGCCGGTCTTGTTGAAGAATGCTCCCGAAGGCTTAGAGGCAGGCGCATGAAGTACATCAATCGAGAACTCAGTTGGCTGGAATTCAACCAGCGGGTGCTGGACGAGGCCTTGGACCCGCAGAACCCCTTATTGGAACGGCTGAAGTACTTGGCGATCACCGGTTCGAACTTGGACGAATTCTTCATGGTGCGTGTGGGCGGCCTGCAGATGCTGGCCAAACGAGGCAAGCGGCGGCGCGATCTGACCGGGCGGACACCGGCCCAGCAGTTGACCGACATCAGCCGCCGTGTCCACCGCATGATCGAGGACCAGTACGCCTGCCTGCGAGACGAATTGGAACCCGGTTTGGGCGCCGCCCAGCTACGGCGGGTGCGGCCGGATGCGTTGAGTTCCGATCAGCGTGCGGTGCTGCAGCGGGTTTTCCAGCAGGAGGTGTTTCCCGTCTACACGCCGATGGCGATCGAGTCGGGCGAGCCGTTTCCCTTGCTGACCAATTGCGCACTGCACATGGCTGTGCGGCTGGCACCGGAGCAGGACGGGGCGGACCCCCGCTATGCCGTGATCCCCTTGGGTACCGGCCCCTCTCGCTTCTTCCGCCTGCCTTCGGAGCAGGGCTATCATTACATCCTGCTGGAAGACGTGCTGGCCTGTTTCGCCGCCGAATTCTTTCCGGGCGTGCCGGTCCAGGAAATCGTACCCTTCCGCTTGACCCGGAATGCCGACCTCAGCGTCCGCGAGGACGTCGCAGCGGACTTGATGGTGGGCATGGAAGAGGTGCTGGACGCTCGGCGGCAAAGCGATTGCGTACGCCTCGAAGTGGCCCGTGAAGCCAGTCGCCCGCTGCAGAAATTCCTGCGGCATGCGGTGGAAGTCAGTGCCGCCGAGGTCTATCTGGCCGACGGCCCGCTGGATCTGTCGGCCTTGATGCGGCTGACCAGCGTCACCGGCTTCGATGAACTGCGGTACGAGAACTGGCCGCCCCGCCGCTGTCCCCAGGTGGATCGAACGCAGAGCATGTTCGCCAACATGCGTTCCGGGCCGATCCTGCTGTCCCTGCCTTACCAGAGTTTCGAGCCCGTGGTGCGGCTGATCGAAGAAGCCGCCGACGACCCGCATGTGCTGGCGATCAAGATCATCCTCTACCGCACCAGCCGCAAGAGCCCGATTGTAGCCGCCCTGCACCGGGCCGCCGAGCAGGGCAAGACCGTGACCGTGCTGGTCGAATTGAAAGCCCGCTTCGACGAAGCCCGAAATATCGAATGGGCCCGGCAGTTGGAACAAGCGGGCGTGCAGGTGATCTACGGCGTCAAAGGACTCAAGACGCATGCCAAAGTCTGCATCATCGTCCGCCGCGAAACCGATGGCATCCGCCGATATGTGCACTTCGCCACCGGAAACTACAACGAAGTCACCGCCCGCCTGTACAGCGACATCAGTTTCCTCACCCTGGACGAAGAACTGGCCGCCGACGCGACCGGCTTCTTCAATGCCATCAGCGGCTACTCGCAGCCCCAGGCCTACCGCCATCTGGCCGCCGCACCGTTCACGCTCCGCGAACGCCTGCTCGAGTTGATCGAAGGCGAGATCGTTCGCAAGCAAAGCGGGCAGAAAGCAGCCATCCGGGCTCAAGTCAATTCGCTGGGCGACCCGGCCCTGATCGACGCCCTGTACCAGGCCTCCCAGGCCGGCGTGCCCATCGATCTGAACGTCCGCGGGATCTGCTGCCTCCGACCGGGTGTCCCCGAACTGAGCGAAAATATCCGTGTGGTCAGCATCCTGGACCGCTTCCTGGAACACAGCCGGATCTTCTACTTCTATCGCGGTGGTGAAGAATTGGTCTTCATCTCCAGCGCCGATTGGATGCCCCGCAACTTGGACCGACGCGTCGAACTGCTGGTCCCCGTCCCCGACGCCATGCTCCGCCAGCAGCTGATCGCCAGCCTCAAATCCTACGCCCGCG
>SLMF01000338.1 GCA_007133715.1 Planctomycetaceae bacterium | reverse complement strand
TGGTCTACCAGGACCCGACCACGCTGGACGCTGAGTTTTCCGGTGATTGGGACAGTG
The DNA here is from genome assembly GCA_007133715.1 of Planctomycetaceae bacterium. Taxonomy (GTDB): domain Bacteria; phylum Planctomycetota; class Planctomycetia; order Pirellulales; family Pirellulaceae; genus SLMF01. The sequence continues at coordinate 2,999 of SLMF01000338.1, read as the reverse complement.
TGCGGTTGGAGGAGTACAGCCACGACCGCAACGTGGCGGTGGTCCGCGAGCGGGAGACGGGCGATCCGGAGGAGGGCGGGATCAACGACACGCCCGAGACATCGCAGTACATCGGGCATTTGGCACCGCATGAGAAAGCCGGGGACGATGTCCGGCGGCTGGGTTTCGAAATCCATGGTTCGCTCAATCGCCCGGCCGATGTCGATGTTTACAGCTTTGACGGGGTGGCGGGGACCGAGGTCTGGTTGGACATCGACCGCACTGCCGGCAGCTTGGACACGGTACTGGAATTGATCGACGATACGGGGCGGGTGCTGGCCCGCTCGATCAATTCCTTGGAGGAAGCCAAGGATCCCAGCTTGTTGACTTATGCCAGCCCGCTGCGTCAGCACCAGGTGAATCCGCTTCCTCGTTCGCCGTTCATCTCTCAGGATTTCGATTCGACCAACCCGCGGGATGCGGGGATGCGCGTGATCCTGCCCGGCGCGGCGGGCACCACGAATCTGTATCACGTGCGGGTGCGGAGCAACACCGAGCCGGGTGATTTGGAGAATCTGCGGGGCGGGTTGACCAAGGGCGCGTACCAGCTGCAGATCCGGCTGCAGGAGTTAGTCGAGCGGCCGGGCTCGATGATTTACGGCGCCGACATCCGTTATGCGACGACGGGCATCGAGTTGATCGGTCTGCCCGGCCGTTCGCCGCTGACCGGCGAGGCGGCCGAGATTGTGGATCCCGAATCGCCAACCCGGGACAACAACAACGAACTGGCCGACGCCCAGCCCTTGGGCAATCTCTTGAACACCGACCGCGGCACGCTGAGCGTGGCGGGGACGCTGTTCACCGACGACGATGTGGACTGGTATGAATTCGAGGTTCGGTACGATTCCATTCCGGGCGAGGACAGCCAGGATCCGCGGCATCTGGCGGCCGTGTTCGACATCGACTATGCCGACGGCATGGCTCGCCCGAACACGAACCTGTGGGTCTTCGACGATCTGGGCCGGCTGGTCCTGATCGGTGGCGACTCGAACACACCCGACGATCGCCCGGCGGGCCCGGGCACGGGAATTTCGGATCTTGCCCGGGGTTCGGTCGGCGTGATGGACCCCTACATCGGCACGGTCCAGTTACCGGCCAGCGGTTTTGCGCCCGGCCGCTATTACGTGGCCGTCTCGTCCAATGCCGTGATGCCGGCGGAGATCGAGCAGCTGGTGATGCCGGCCGCTTCGAATCCCCTCTTGAGGCTGGAACCGATCAATTCGGTGGACCGGATTGCCGAGGACCGCATCGGTTCGAGTTCGGAATACACCACGGCGAATGCGCCGGCCATCCCGGTGTTGTTCGGGGATCGGGACCTGGTGACCGTATTCCCGCCGGCGGGCAACCAGCTGCGGCATGGCGAGACGTTCACGATCACCAATGCGGCCGGGAATTGGCGGACCTACGAGTTCACGTTGACGGGTGAGGTCAGCGGTTTGCATGTGCCGGTGCCTTACCGATATGACGCCACGTCGGCGGAGATCGGCGAGGCGATCGCGTGGGCGATCGAAGAATCGCCTCCGGCGTCGGACAATGCCGAACTCCTGGATGATTTGGAGCAGCTGTTTGAGGAGGGCTTCGATTGGCGCGAGTTGGAGACGCTGCCCACGCCGGGACGCCCGCTGGTCTTGTCCTCGCTGACCGCCCTGCCCCATCCGGTAACGGGGAAAGTCGAATTGCGGGAGAGCGTGGTCACGCTGACTTTGCTGAAGGAGGTCACGACCACGGATCCGGAGACCAACGAGCTGGTCGTGACCCCGCTCGTGCGGCCGCTGGGACATCAGCGGGCTCCGGATGTGCGGCAGTTGCCGTCCGAGGGCACGGCCGAGCTCAGCGTGTTCGTCTCGCGACCCGCGATCCAACCGTTCACACTGGGCGATGTGACGATGTTCGTTTCGGCGCCCGCCGGTTTTGCCAACCGTACCGAACTGCTGTCAGTCGATCCGTTTACGGGAGTGACGGAGAGCCGGATCGGGGCCTTTACCGGACGGGTCCGGGACATCGCGATGGATCCCCGGGGGCTGGGTTTGGGAACGGAAGACGAGGACAACGACGGCGGGATCTTTGCCTACACCACCCCGGTCTTCGGCGCTTTGAATGACGATACGGTCGGCAACTACCTGCAGATCAATCCGGGCGGCTTGAACCCTGCCGAACTCGCTTCGAATCTGGGAGACGACGGGATCGAGACGTACCAGGCGGACCCGGCCGACCGCACGGATTCCGTCCGCAGCGGGGCCAACGGGGTGGGGGTCTTCTTCGAGGCCATGACCTTCAACAATGCCGAGAGCAACCCGTTCCAGCGGGGCGTCCGCGGCTTTGCCATCGGGACTCGCGGCGATACGTTTCTCGATCCGGAAACCGGCGAGATCATTTCCACCGCCGTGGGCGTCCCCAATCCGGCCAATATCCTGTTCGAGTTCAGTCCGACCACGGGCGAGGCGATCAATCCGCCCGGACTGGGCGATCGTGCGGACGGCGGGATCCTGGTCGCGGGCGGAACTCAAGTCCGCGATCGCGGGGCCTTGGATACCACCGTCGATGCCTTCCCGGACGCCGGCGGTAATACGATGCTGACCGGGGTCGATGCGACGATCATCGACGAGGATGGGACGACCTGGTTCGCCGTGGAAGACGGCGATATCTTCCATATCGATCAGACAGGTGACGGCTTTCCCGATGTGACTTTCGAGTTTGATTCGGGGCCCGAGTTCTATTTCAACGTCGACCCGACCGGGCCCACCCCCCTGACCTTGCTGGACGGGGATACGTTCATCGTGGACGGGGTGCCGTTCGAGTTCGATACGGGTTCGGTGCTGACGGTCGAGGCCCAGACGGGCAATCAGTTGGCCGATGGCGGCCGCTTCATTATTTCGGACGATGCGCCCAGCCCGACGACGGCCGTGTTCGAATTCGACAACGACGGCAATGTGACCAGCGGCGCCTGGGGGATCCCCTTC
>SLMF01000571.1 GCA_007133715.1 Planctomycetaceae bacterium | reverse complement strand
CGACCCGTCCGACCCGTCCGACACGTCCGACACCGTCCGACACCGTCCGACACCGTCCGACACGTCCGACACGTCCGACACGTCCGACACGTCCGACACCGTCCGACACCGTCCGACACCGTCCGACACGTCCGACCCGTCCGACCCGTCCGACCCGTCCGCAGCGTTTTCCATATTGGGGGCCATGTAAGTTATTCTGGGGTATCTCTTTTATGGCGGGCTCGTCGTCTTTGGCGGTACATGTTTTCTGTAAAACCGCCTTCTTCCAGGAAACGGCGCCCCTGGCTTTCGATTTGTCTTTTCAACAGGAACACGGCTTGATGGATCGCGCAAATCATCGCGTTGGCGACCACTTCGAGATCGGCTTGGGCGGCGAAATCCGCCAAGCCGGTGAGGCCGGTCAGTCGGACGCTGCCGCGGGCAGCTGGCGGCAGATTCGCCAGTTGATCGTGACGCAACCGCTCACGCATGGCGATCGCTTTGCGGGAATCTTTGGGCCAGACGGGCAGGCCGCGTTGTTGCAGAAAACACTGATAATCCGCCAACAATTCATCGCTCAAACTGGCACGCGCCACGTTGGTCAATTTGATTTCGCTTCTGCCGGATGTCGCCGCGGCCCCACTCCCTTCGCTGATATTCCGCACGCCACTGCGAGCTGCCTGGATCATCTGGTCGCACATCCGCCGATCGTGGGGCAGAAATCGGCGACAGAACACCACCGTCGCCTCATAAACGGCCTCCGCAACCGCATAACTCCGCAAGCGACGATATCCCCCATGTGGCAACAGCGGCGTTTCGTCACGATCCATAGCAAGTAACTCCCCAAAAAAAGAAGACCCAGCATTCCAATCCCGCCCAATCCCGTCCGACACCGCCCAACACCGTCTTTTTTGAATTTTAGTACACTGCGCCTTCAGGGGGAATGCAGATTCGCAGCACGAGCCGACTCGTACCCGCTCTCCTTGACAAAGGGCAGTCGACGGGAAAAATCGGTAGGAGCGTGGGGAACCCCGGGCAACCGCGATCTCCTCCCCCAAACTGACCGGCAATTTGCAAGCACGGTGTGGCCCTTGCCCCATTTCCTTCAAGCGACGCGACAGTATCTGCAAGCGAACGGGCTGTTCTTGGCCATTCTTGCCGCCAGTGTGGCGGGTCATGCTTCCCTGAAATGGATCGGTTTTGCGACGGCCCTCGAGCCGCAAATGGCCGAGTTGGAACGCGGGCTGACGTCGGTCCAGGTGCATTGGATCGCGGCCAGCGAGGCGGTAGAGACGGCGGAAACGGCCGAATCGGACGAGTTCCAGGAATTGCCGGAGATTGCGGAGACCGAGCTACTGCCCGACGAGGAGGTATCGGCGGAAGTACCGGTCGACTTGCCGCGCCCCGCACCCGCCGAGATCCTGCCGGATCGTCAGGACCGCCAAGCGACACGGCAGTTGCCAGAACGGGCACGCGCGGCGCGCGAGCCGGACGGGTCACGCAACTCGGCGGCCGCGGATCGGCAGATTCCGGAACGGGCGGTACACTCGCCGCCGCACACCTACCCGCCCGCCGAAACGCAACCACCGCAGCAAACAGCCCCCGCAGACCGCCCTGTTCGTGAATTGAACCTGGATGCCGACGTCCCGCTGACCGTGGTCTCGGAAGAAGCCTCCGGCCAAGAGGTACCTCCCTCCTTTCTTACTCGTCCCCTGCCCCCCTATCCTCGTGAACTGCTGCTGCAGGGCGTCGAAGGTACCGTGCAGGTCCGTGTGACGATCGATCGCCGCGGGCAGGTGACCGAGACGGCACTGCACCGCTCGTCGGGTTATCCCGAAATGGACGCCTCGGCCTTGCAGACCGTGCGCCGCTGGACGTTCCAGCCCGCTCGCCGCGGCAACGTCGCGGTCGCGACGTCCGTGATCGTGCCGGTCGAATTCACGATCCGTGTGCGAAACCGGGGGCGTTGATCTTCCAGGACGTAGCGGGGACAGGGCGATGCAAAGCGAACGGCCGGCAACTTCACGACTGCAAGCCCAAGGTCTGGGCTGTCGTTTGCCCGGCCAGCGGCAGTGGCTGTTCCGGCAACTGCAGCTGGCGATCGAGCCGGGCGACCGCATCGCGTTGGTCGGCCCGAACGGTTCGGGCAAGACGGTCCTGCTGCACGCCCTGGCCCTGTTGATCGGTTGCGAGGAAGGCCAGTTATTGTGGCGCGGTTGCCGCATCGAACGGGCGCGCGTGCCCGGGTTCCGCGCCCAGGTGATCTACTTGCACCAGACGCCCGTGCTGTTTGCGGGGACTGTCGAGGAAAACCTGCGGCAGCCGTTCCAGTTGGGGATACATCGGGGCAAACACTTCGATCGCGACCGCCTGCAGCGGTGGTTCGATCAGTCGGGACGCAGTCGGCGATTGTGGGAACAACCGGGCGCCGAACTGTCCGGCGGGGAGCGGCAGGTGGTGGCGCTGCTGCGCGCAATCCAACTGGACCCCGCGATCCTGCTGCTGGACGAACCCACGGCCGCGTTGGATTCGGCCACGACGCGTGCGATCGAAACGCTGGTGCTCGGCTGGCAGGCTGCCCGCCCGGACCAGCGAGCTTACCTCTGGGTCAGTCACTCAGCGGACCAAGTCGCTCGGATCGCCAACCGGGCGTTGCACTTGGAACAAGGCGTTTTGCGGGAAGTGCCGGTGAGCCATGGGCGATAGCTATCTGGAACTGACGTATGGCCAAGTGGCCCTGGCCGCGCTGCTGGTGGTGATCAACGGGATCATCGCGGTGGTGCTGCGGCTGGACCTGGCCGGGCGGTTGCTGATCGCCGCCGTGCGGATGACGGTCCAACTGCTGCTGGTCGGCTACGTACTGCATTGGATCTTTGCCTTGGACCGTTGGCAAGCGGTGCTGGCCCTGGGGCTGTTGATGACCTGGGTGGCGGGGATCGCGGCGGTGGGTCGGACCGAGCATCGCCGCCGCGGCATCTGGATCAGCAGCCTGATCTCGATCTGGGCCAGTTCCTGGCTGATCGCCGCCTTGGCTCTGCTGGTGATTGTCCGAGTTCAGCCGTGGTATCGCCCGCAGT
>SLMF01000363.1 GCA_007133715.1 Planctomycetaceae bacterium | reverse complement strand
CGGCGCGGGTCTCCGACCCCGCCCGTTCGGCGCGGGTCTCCGACCCCGCCCGTTCGGCGCGGGTCTCCGACCCCGCCGAAACCACTGGCTCGGTCAGAGACCGGCCACAGCGTTACGGGTAGATTATTCGCAGCGAGTTGCCTAAGACGGGTGCGATTGTCCGCTGCGAACCAGTTCGAAATCCAATGGGTACTTGGTTAATTCAAAGGAGGTAACGAATGCCGCAGGTTTTTACGCAAACGGCAACGACCGCAGGAGATGCTTGTCCGGAGACCCACTGCCTTGGGAAGCGGGTGGCCGGGGCGTTGCGATCGTGTGGATTTCCGGCTTTGGCCCGAGTGGATGTGTCTGCCGACCAAGACCGCATTCGCTTGCGAGGCCGCGTGGGCAGCTACTACCACAAGCAACTGGCACAGACGATCGCCCGCCAGGTGATGGGTGGCGGCTGCTTGGTCAACGACGTCCAGGTCGACGGACGCGCGGCCGAGGGAATCGAAGCGGGCGAATCCGGTTCCATCCCGGGCTCGCCTCGTGTCGCGTAAGCCGGCGTCGCCGAAATCGCTGCCCCCGTGCAGGTTCCGTCAAGGCCATGTACAATCGGGGGTGGCGTTACCACTTTTCTGAGTCCAGCTTTGGGAGGCCCTCCATGGAGACACTCACCCGAAAAACGTTGGAACGGTTGTCCTCAGTCGACGAAACGCAGTGCGCCACGGTCTTGATGCCGACGCATCTCTCGGCTCAGCAGAATGGCCAGGATCCGATCCGCTTCAAGAACCTGCTGCAGACGGTGGAAAGGGAATGGGTTGCCCTGGGGGTACGTGCTGCCGACGCCCGGCGGCAACTCCATCCGCTCCGGGAGCGGGTCGAGGATGCGTTGTTCTGGGCGCATCAGAGCCACGGGCTCGCCGCCTTCGTCTCGCCGGACGAGACGCTGACGGTCCAGGTTCCCGAGTCGGTGGGGGAACACGCGGTGGTGGACCAGCGTTACTATCTGCTCGAACTGATGCCCGTCCTGGAGGGGATGCGTCCCTTTTTCGTGCTGGCGATCAGCCCCAAGGCCGTGCGATTACTGGAGGGGACCCGGAATCAATTGCAGGAGGTCGATTTGCCCGAGGGGGTCGAAGCGCTGGACGATTTGATGCAGTACATCGAATCGGAGAAACAGCTGCAGTTCCATACGGGCACCATGCCGGGTGGCAACGCGGATCGAGCCGCCATCTTTCACGGGCATGGCGGCGGTGAAAGCGAATCGGAGCGAAAGGTCCGGTTGCTCGAGTATTGCCGACTGATCGATCGCCGGCTGCGACCCGTGCTGGCGGGCCGTAAGGAGCCGCTGGTACTGGCGTGCGAGAAACGCTTGGCCCCGATTTACCGCGAAGCGAATTCTTATCCCCAGCTCCAAGAGCAACCGCTGGCCGGCAATCCGGATCTTTGCTCGCCCTCCAAGCTGGCTGCGCAGGCGGGGGAACTCCTCCGCCCGCAGTGGGAGCAGCAGCGGGCCGCGGTGAAGACCCGAGCAGAAAAACTGCTGGCCGACGGACGAGCCGTCAACGATCTGGCGGCGGTCCTGGACGCGGCTCACCAAGGTCGGGTGGATACGCTGCTGTTCGCGCGGGGGACCCAATGTTGGGGGCAGTTTGATGCCGAGACGCGGACCGTGCAGATCCCTCCCAAACGCCAAGCGGGGGATCAGGAACTGATCAACCGGGCAGCCATCACCACGTGGCGCCTCGGCGGCACCGTCCACGGCTGGGTACCCGACGACTTGCCCAACGGACAGAAGGTGACCGCCCTCCTCCGCTACTGAATCCCACGCTGGCGGAAGTTCGATCAGCCCAGCTGCCAAACTGGCGTGTCCCGCGTCAGTTTGGCAGGGGATCAAGGCGTTTCGAACTGGAGAAGCCCGAAGCCTTCCGGGGTGATGCGGGGACGGGCCGGATGATTCCAGGCCTGAAAGCCGCGGCCGGGAACCAGCCGCTGGACGCCCAACGCCCAAACTGAACCGGGCACCGGCCGTTGAGCTACCAGCTCGCTCCAGGCAATCGCGGCCTCTACGGTCCAGCTGTGTTCGTCCTGGTCCGCCGCCACGTACCATTCCGGAGTCCAGTGGGAACTGCCCAAACACTCGTTACGTACCCAACCGCGAGAATCGATGGTCAGTCGATAGTAGGTGGAGTAGTCGCGATCGACGTCGATCAGCACTTCGATTCGGTCGCGGTCGGTCAGTTCCGCAGTGCGTGGCCGCGGCTCGTCGCTGGACGGATAGCCGACGCCGGGCGCCTTGCGGACCTGAGCTGCCACGTACAGGTAGCTGTCATCATGCGCCAGCAACACGCGGGCGGGCCAGTCCTGATCGTTCTGGTAATTGCTGGTCAAGACCAGGGGTTCGGCTTGTTGCCAGAACGGCTCGTCCAGGCGGCCGTCCAGATAGGGGCGTTGCGGGGTAGCGGCACTCCGCGCGACGGGTTTGGGAGCGGACCGGTTTGGGGACGCGATCCACAATTCACTCTGCGCGCAACGCCACCAGGCATCGCGGGGCCGTTGTTTGGCCATCGCATTCAGGTAGCCCGACGTGCTCGAGGTACTGGCCGTGAGACCGCGTTCGGCTGCCAGCAGCGGGAAACGCACCAGCGGTTCCGCGTAGAGTGCCGGGCGATACTGCTGGATCCAGGCGGCGTAGGTTCGTGTACGCTCCTCCGGTTCGGGGTGGTCGGCCGACGCTGGGGACCAGGCCCGCTGGGCTTCGCTGCTGCTGGTGTATTGGACCAGCCAAACCACCGCGGCCTCGCTCAACGGATGGTTGGGAAAGCGGTGGATCAGAAAGTCATAGACGTCGACGGCCAGGTACGGTTGGCCAGTGTCCTTCAGGCTGCGTGCCAGTTCAAACAGAACCTGCCCCGCTGCCTGGTCGTCCAGGCCGCGAATCAGTTCCTCGACCTGGCCCAACCAGGCGTTGGAAGTTCGGGGCGAGGCGGAGACGTTTCGCAGGAGTTGTTCGATATTCCGCCGTTGCTGGATCAGTCGGCCCAGCGTGCGCGCATCTTGAGGCGGAGGGGGCGCCAGCT
>SLMF01000584.1 GCA_007133715.1 Planctomycetaceae bacterium | reverse complement strand
TTCTCGCAAAACACATCCTTCCCGGCTTTGGCCGCAATGATCGAAGCCATCGCATGCCAGCGGTCCCCGGTGGCGATCAGCACCGAATCGATGTCGGGCCGCGCCAGGATCTCGTCCATGTTGCGATACATGGCGCAATCCTGGTTGCCATAATGATTGTCCGCCAAGTTCTTAACCGCCTCGCGTCGCTGTTTGCGAATATCGCAGATCGCGACGAACTGGACGTCCGGGTTTCTCATAAACGATCGCAAGACGCCCGTACCTCGACCTCCCAAGCCGATCCCGCCCAGCACGATCCGCTGGCTGGGAGCGATCGCGCCGTCGCGGCCCAGCGAGGCGGCCGGAAGCAGGGTGGGCAGGGCCAGCACCGCACTGGCCCGGCCCGTGGTCGCCAGCATCTGCCGGCGGTTCAGTCTGACGGTTGTGTCTGACATGGTTTTTCCTCCTGGTGAAAAAACAACGAAGAAAACACGGCAAGGCGGTATACGACTCCCGGAAGACAGCAGACCTACCTGTTTTCTGACGCTCCTGTCGCCGTTTCCCGGGCCACGCCGGAGCCTCGAACCCCACACGCGGTACCCTGGTTTGTTCGAAACGGTCAATTGTAGCAGGAAAAGGGGTGGAAGTCCCGTTCCAGAACCGTCCAGACAGCAAAATCGTACCGGAAAATCGGAAGAGGTAATTGCAACTACCTCAGGGGAAGGAGTTAGGCCATGAGAGGCTTCTCACTGTCCCGTGCGGACTTGGATCCCCTGTACGAAGAGCAGATCCGACCGCTCTCCGATGCCGAACCATTGCGTCTGGTGGAGCGGATCGTCGCTTGGCCCATTCTTGGGAAAGCCGTCCGAACACGGCCGATCCGGCCTTTTCGGAAAAGCCGCTGGAGAAGGGAGCCGAGGTGGATGCCGTGGACTACGTGGAAGAACTGCGTACCGAGGGAACCCCCTTGTCTGACCCTGCCGTCACCCGGCCCGTCAGGCCAAGGGCTGCAGTTCCATCCGCTCTTTCTCGAACACCACACGCTGCCGCCACTGCTGGTCGTCGGTTTCCGGATAGTCCAAACGGTAATGGACTCCGCGAGATTCTTCTCGGCGCAAGGCGGCTCGCACAATCACGCGGGCCACGGTCAGCAGATTCTGCAGCTCCCACCCCTCGGTGTCGTGGAACTGGCGGACCAGCACATAGCGCTGCCAGTGTTCCACCGAGCGCAGGGCCTCTTCGAGATCGGGCCCGTTGCGTCGCACCCCGGCGTGCCGCCACATCAGACTCTTCAGCGAATTGCGGATATCCGAGACATCCAGCCACTCGTCGGGCTCTGCCAGTTGCGTGTTCGAGAGGGGCAAGGCGTGGTAATCGTCATCTTGCTTGTCCGCGGCTTGCGCGGCACCCTGTCCCACCTGGGCGCCATACACCAGGTTCTCCAGCAGGCTGTTGGAAGCCAAACGGTTCGCGCCGTGCAACCCGCTGGACGTCACCTCGCCGGCAGCCCACAGGCGGGGTAGCGAGGTGTGACCCTGCGGATCGACCTGGACGCCACCGATCATGTAATGAGCGCCCGGTCGGACGGGGATCCGATCGCGGGTGATATCGATGCCGAACTGGGCGCAGGTGGTGGCGATTCCGGGGAAGCGTGATTTGACAAAATGGGGTTCGAGATGGCTGAGTTCCAAATAGACATTGGTATGGCGGGTCTTCTCCATCTGGCTGACAATGGCTTGGGAAACCACGTCCCGCGGGGCGAGTTCCTCCCGCTCATCGTAGTCGGGCATGAAGCGGTAGCCGTGGCGATCGACCAGATGAGCGCCTTCGCCGCGAATCGCTTCGGTGATCAAGCTGCGGCTGCTTCCGGCGATATAGAGGACGGTGGGGTGGAACTGCATGAACTCCATATCGCGGAGTCGGACCCCGGCGCGGTATGCGGCGGCGTGCCCATCGGCGGTCGCTCCGGGCGGATTGGTCGATTCGCGATACAGTTGCCCGGCCCCGCCCGTGCAGAGGATGGTCTGTTTGGCCCAGACCAGCATGGGCCCGCGAGTGCGATGTTTGACAATCGCCCCCCGGCACTGGTTTTCGTGGGTCAGCAGGTCCAAGGTAAAGGTATGTTCGCGAATTTGCAGGTGGTTCAGTCGGCGTGCCCAAGCGATCACGGCCCGCATGACCTCGCGGCCCGTCGCATCGCCCAAGGCATGGATCACGCGATGGTGCGAGTGTCCGCCTTCGCGGCCCAGCACCAGTTCGTTGCCCCGCGTATCGAATCGCGTCCCCCAGCGGATCAGTTCGCGAATCCGCCGTGGTCCTTCGCGAACGACATGTTCGACCACAGCGCGGTCACACAGCTGGGCTCCGGCCACCAGCGTATCGGCCACATGGCCGTCCAGGGAGTCTTGGGGGTCCAGCACGCCGGCGATGCCCCCCTGGGCATACGCGCTGGCACTTTCGTTCAATTCCCCCTTGGTCAGCACGAGCACCGACAGTTTGGGATCGATGGCGATCGCGGCGCAGAGCCCGGCCAAGCCTCCTCCGATGACCAGGACATCGGTAAAGTAGTGGGGCAGCGACTTGGGATGAAAGGGTACCAGGTAGCGTGGTATGGAAAAGTCAGTCATCGGTGCGTGCGGTTCCCTTTCGATAGGCGTTAAACTGCTCCCGATAGCGCGCGGGCGGAGTGCCGCGCACCCCGGTTTCTTGCAAGCCACCGACCCCGTCGGTGCGTCCAGTCGCTCGCCGCACCTCCGCCGCTTCGGCTCGCAATCCCAGGCTGCGCAAGGCCGCCTCCAGCGCGCGTTGGTCCGGTTCCGACTGATCGGCCTGCTCGTACAGAGCCTGCCAGCGTTGCAGGAAGGCCTGCAGATCTTCCGCCGTCCAATCGAGCTGTTCGAGCAATTCCGGATCGGGATTCTGCTGCTGATCGCGGAGGTGTTCGAGCACCAGATCGGTGGCTTGGCGAGCGAATTCGAGATGAGGCTCGTCCGCCTCGGGCACGGCGCCGAGCCCGTCCCAGCCGCCGGGAGCCGCCGAGCCGGGGGTTGCTCCGGGCGTTTCGGGGTCTGCCGGTTGCGGATCGG
>SLMF01000427.1 GCA_007133715.1 Planctomycetaceae bacterium | reverse complement strand
GCGTCTTCGATCGTCACGATCCGCTCGCGCCCCGGGATCGCCTCCGCCGCGGCACCCAGAAACGTGGATTTGCCGGAACCCGTACCGCCCGAGATCAAAACGTTCTTTCGCCCGCGTACCACCCACTCCAGAAACTCGTACATCGCCGGCGAGAACATCCCCAGATTCATCAGTTCCTCGCGGCGCAGGCGGCGGCGGCCGAAACGGCGGATGGATAGCGTCGGACCGTCGATCGTCACCGGCGGCAGCGTCGCATTCACGCGGCTGCCGTCCGGCAAGCGGGCGTCGACCATCGGCGACGCCTCGTCGATCCGACGCCCCACCCGGGCAGCGATCCGTTGAATGATCCGCACCAAATGCTCGCTGTCCCGGAACCGGACCTCCGTACGCTCCAAATGGCCAAACCGCTCGATGTACACATCCCCCGGCCCGTTCACCAACACGTCCGTCACCGCAGGGTCGGCCAACAAGGGAGCCAGCGGCCCGACGCCCAAGGTCTCCTCCAGCAGATCATCGACCAACTGGCGACGCTCCTTGTCGTTCAAGGGCAGATCTTCCAGCTGCAACGCTTGATCGACAAACTCCTCGACCACCTCGGCCAACTGCTCCTCGCCCGCATGGATCAGATTGCGACGGTCCAGATCCGTCAGCAACTGCTGATGCAGATCCGACTTGATCCGCAAGTAGGAAACGGCGGGCGAACGATCGGTCGGCGGCGAACTCGAGGCAGCAGCCAACGTCCCGCTGGCCGTCGTCCGCTTGGACACCGCTCGGACATGGTCGCGGGGCAGCGACAAATCGGCTCGCGAAAGGAGCTGCCGCGGGTCGCGTGATGCGGAGGATTCATCCGGCCGGTTCATGCGTCTTCCTGCTCCCGAGAATCTAATGGTTTGAGTCCGACATTCCAAGTTCCGTCGGTTGTACGGGGGCCTGACCCGGTCCGCGGATGCTCAGACGCATTAACATGTCGTCGTAGGCGCTCAGCCACGCTCTCGCACCGCGAGGTGAACGCTCTGCCAGCCATCCGACGATGCTACGTATGTCCGCTCTCGCCCTGCGAAGCTCTTGAATTTGAAACCTCATGGTTCCCCGTCTTCAAGTCTTTCCCAGAGCTCTCGGCTCAGTTCGCCCGCGGGGCGTCCTCGATCTCCAGCCTGATAATCCTGGATGGCTCCCCGAATTGCAGCGAGATTCTCGGCGTAATCAGGGTCCGAAAGATGCTCATGCATCCATAGCTCAAATAACTCCTCCAGGGAGGACTCCCGTTCCCCCGTGTCCAAACGGGCGCGGGCGAACTCAACAAAACTTTCCAGTTCTTCTGCTGTTGTCGCCATCAGTGGGCTCTCCAAGTCAAATCGCGATAACCTGAATCTATTATACCGTGGCACCGCCCAACCGAAACGATCGGTGAGCGGATGCCTTCGGATACCGGCCGGTTCATGCGTCTTCCTGCTCCCGATGCGGTGCCAGTTCTGCGGTCATCCGTGGGTCGTTCTCCGCCGATTGCGGACTCCCAGCCACGTCCCCCCGCCCGCGGGCCAGCGATTCGACTTCGAATACCAACCTCTGCAGACCGCGAGAGAAACGGCCGAAACGAAACACCTGTTGAGCGATCGGTTCCCCCGCATTGGCCGCGGCGATCACCCGCTTGTCAAACGGCAGCACATGCGCGATCGGACGCCCCAGACGCGTGGCGATGTCCGGTAACGATAAACTCCCCCCCACGCGCTGAAGCCGGTTGATGATCAACGCTTGCCGCGATTCGGAAAATCCGATCCGCTCCAATACGTCCAGCAAGCGGACCACGCCCAGCAGCGTGGGGACCACGTTCTCCATCACAATGTACGCCCGATCGCTCAAATCCAAGGCGGCCACAATCACGCGATCGAACATCGGGAACGTGTCGATGATCACGTAGTCATAGGCCTGCCGAGCCAGCGTGATCACCCGTGCGATCAGCGTGTCGTCCACGTCCATCGCTTCGATCGCATCGGCCGGCGCCGACAGCAGATGCAGCCCGCTGGAATGCACAGTCGCCACTTGCCGGACCATCGTACTGTCCAGACGGTCGCGCTCGCGAGCCAAGTCGGTCAACGTCGATTCGGGCTGGACGTTAAGCAGCGCCGAAGCGACCCCCATTTGCAACGAGGCGTCGATCAGCAGCACGCGACCCGGATGCTGCAAAGCCAAGCCCACCCCGGTATTGACGGCCAAGGTGGACTTGCCCACCCCGCCCTTGTTGCTGATGAACGTGACCACCCGGCCGAACGTTCGGTCGCTCAGCCCCCGGTTCAGCCCAACGCCGTCGGTCAGATTGTCCAGCAGCGTTCGCAGTTCGGTCGTCGAGACGGGGCGGCGGAGAAAATCGCGTACCCCGGATCGCAGGGCCTCGATCAGTACGCTGCTCTCCGAAACGTTGTCGCCAAAACCATAGGGCTGGAAGACCGCTACCAACGGGATCGGCGGCGAGGAACTGCTCAGTTCGCGCGCCAGGTTCGATATCTCGGACGGCTTGTCACCAAACGGAGCCAGCACCAGGGCCGGGGGCCGCGAGCGGATCGTTTCCATCAGGGCATGATGGTCGCCGACGAACCGCAACCGCGGTTGGAGCTCGCCCAGCGACGAGCAGGCCGTCTGCAATTCGTCCTGCAATTGCGAGTCGTCGGAGAGCGTCAGGATTTCCGTCGTCGATGGCACAAATTACCTCGTTGCTACCCCACCGGCCTCACGCCGATGGAGTCGGGTTTGGAAACTAGCTCCCTTACCGGCACGGGGCCGGCGGGGATGAAGTCGGAAACGGCCGTGGCCCTGGTTGTCAAACCTGTTTCCACCGGCACGGGGGCGGCGGCGATGGAGACTGGCACGGCCTTGGCCTTGGTTGTCAAACCGGTTTCCACCGGCACGGGGCCGGTGGGGATGGAGACTGGCACGGCCTTGGTGGTCAAACCTGTTTCCACCGGCACGGGGCCGGTGGGGATGAAGACTGGCACGGCCTTGGCCTTGGTGGTCAAACCCGTTTCCACCGGCACAGGGCCGGTGGGGATGAAGACTGGCACGGCCTTGGC
>SLMF01000371.1 GCA_007133715.1 Planctomycetaceae bacterium | reverse complement strand
TACCGACCTACCGACCTACCGACCTACCGACCTACCGACCTACCGACCTACCGACCTACCGACCTACCGACCTACCGACCTACCGACCTACCGACCTACCGACCTACCGACCTACCGACCTGGGGTTCGGCGGCGATGGGCTGGGGACCGCGTCCCCAGGGTGCTGTCGCGACCCTGGGCTTTGATGGGGAACCGCTTCGCGGTTGGGTGTCGGTGAGGAAACCGCGAATCCGGGAAGCGACCCGGTGTTTTACGCCGAAGGCGTTGCAGAACCGAGCCCGGGGTCGCGACAGCGCACCCCGGGTTGACTAGTCTGGCAGCGATTGCAACGCCTCCAGCACCTGGTCATCATGACCCTCCACTTTGACTTGTCGCCAGACTTTGGCCACCCTGCCCTCGGCGTCCAGGAGGTAGGTCGAGCGTTGGATGCCGAACGACTTTTTGCCGTACATATTCTTTTCCCGCCACGCCCCGTACTGCTCCGCCACCTGGTGGTCCGGATCCGCCAGCAGGCGGAAATTCAGGTCGAACTTGCTTTTAAACTTGACGTGGCTCTCCGCCGTATCCGGGCTGACCCCCAACAGGACCGCGCCCTGCGCGTCGATTTCCGACTTGCGATCCCGGAAAGCACACGCTTCTTTCGTACAACCGGGCGTGTTGTCACGGGGGTAGAAATACAAGACCACGGGCGAGCCTCTCAGTTCGTTCAAGCGGACCGTGCTGCCGTCGTCGGCCGTCAATGCAAAATCGGGCGCCGGGTGGCCCTCTTCAATCCAATCTGCCATCCAAGTCCTCCTTCCCAGATTCAGGAGACATCACGCGACGTCTCTCTCCTCGGTAGTCTAGTCACGTGTCGAGGGGCCCGGGGCGTCGCGGAGTCTGGAGCGTCGAAAAGGCCGTTCGCTCTTTCGGGTTCGACGCCGTCAATCGCGGAGTTGGCCCACCATTTCGAGGAGTTTGCCGATAATTCGGTCCTCCCTGCTCGGTTCCCAAGGACCGGCCAACCACGAACTCAGAACTCAACTCAATCGCCTAGCCGTCCCGTCAATTTAAGGTACCGGCAATTGCTCGCCGTCCTTGCCAGCCGACTCGTGGGCCACGATCCCCGGCACGGTCATGGCCAGTGATTCGTACAGATCGATCTCGGGCTCCCGGTCTTCCAGCAGCGCGTTTGTGAATTCGGCGCACAGGAACACGGCGGATCCGCTTGGGCGTTCGCCCACGGTCGCAGGTGTCTTCGCTGTTCGGCCCGCAGCCCGTCAGCGGCCGGGGTCATACCACAGCGATTCCCAATACTTCTGGTCCAAAGCGTAAGGATCGAGCGGCGCGTCGTCCGGGTGGTCTTCGGGCAAGACGCCGTAACGCCGCATCTCCCGCAGATACTCGGGCCGCGGTTGAAATCCGGGCATATCGAAACGCTTGATTTGCTCCAAATTGGCCTGGCCTGCCCGTACCATCTCCAGCAAGATCTGGTAATCCGGGTCGCTGCGGTCGTCGAATACCGACACCGCCTCCCCGCCCGCGTTCTGGCACAGCGCGAACCCGCCGTCCTCCGCTGCCAGCGGAGCCAACAACAGCAGCGAATTCTGGGGTTCGGTCAGGTTGAACACGATGTGCCGGCTGAGCGAAAGGCGAGGGTCCTTGATGTCGAACCGCCAGAACGAAATCCCCCGCTCGTCGCTCATCGACCGCGGCAGAATCTGGTGCCCCTGATGGCATTCGGCACACCGCCGATCGATGACTTCCGCCCCGGCCTGCGTGGTCGGCCAATTCCGGTCGTCATTGACCAAATGGTTCTCCAGATATCCCCCGATCGATCCGGTGCCGAGTGCCGCATAGGTGCCGGGATAGGGCGCGCCCAGATCGATCCACAGTCGCAGTAACTGCTGCTCCCGCTCCGTGGCCCGGACGTCGTGATGCGAGCCGTCCAGCATGGTCAAGATGCGACTGGACGCCGAACCCAGCGTGCGGGGTGGCAGACTGCCCACCGCCCGATTCCGATTGTCGGTGAACAGCTGCTCGACCGTCATCGTGAAGTAGGCATGCGAGAACATGGGCCCCCGAGCCCCGCTCAACAGGATCCCGCCCGCGTACGGCCCGCCTCGTTCCGTGGCCTCGTAACCGTGACAATCGACGCACAAACGATCCAGAATCGGCTGGATGTCCCGCGGGAAATCAAAGACCTCGGGCACCGACGAAATCGGCTCGATCGGCGCCGGCGGCTGGCGAAGCGCCATCAGATCGTAATCGGTCAATACGCTCTGCGTCCGCTGCTCGTGGCAGCCGACACAGCCCGTGACTTCGCCCGGCATCAGACTCGCGAAGCTCAGCATCCGCTTGACCGATACGTCGTGTTCATCCAAGGCGATGAAGAACAAGCTGCGGTGGGCGGGGGCTTCGAAAAAGGCGGAACCGTCCGGCTGGACGGGAACCGTTCCCAAGACGCGTTCCAAGGTGAACGACCCGCCGTAGGTCAGCGGGTCCATGCCGCCCGTGAAATTGATCGGTTTGGGTAAGGATTCCACCACCAGCAGGCTCTTGATCTCGCCCCGCTCGACCTCGGCCATACTGCGACCTTGATAGACGTCGGCCAGCATGAAGGTACCCGTCGTCTGCTCCGGCCGGGTGCGGGAGGGGATCACGTTCTCGCGAGGCCGCGCGATCAGCGGCCGCGGTTCATGGCACTCCAAACCGGCTTGCACGTCGCGGGAAGCCAACTCGTAAATCGGGTGGGTCTGCCCGTCGCCGTCGACCAACACGATCCGCGGACCTTGGGCAGCCAGAAACAGGTCCTCCGAAAAAGCCCAGGGATCGCGATAGTTGTTGCCCGTCGTAACGATTCGGGCCCGGCCCCGCTCGTCCGGACCGCCACGCGGATCGACGACGGCGATCGCCCCATCGTGCTCGCGCCGCCCATGTCCGGGCGAAAAAATCGAGACCACCTTTCGCGTGTCCGGAATCGGCTTGGCATCAATCATCACGATCCCCGGGTGCAGGTTGCCGTAGTACACCATCGGTGCGGTCCCGTCGGGATTGCTGGTCCACAAATGGTGGTAATCGACCTGAG
>SLMF01000365.1 GCA_007133715.1 Planctomycetaceae bacterium | reverse complement strand
TGATCGCGTTGTGCCGGAAACCGACCCGCGCCCGCCGCGTCCACAAGACGTCTCCCGAATGGCGATCCAGGACCACCAGCTGATTGCTGGACGTGCCGTCCCAAGCGTCCTCGTCAAACGACGCGCTCAACGGCGCGAATTGGCTGCTGCGGACGATCCCCTCCAGCGAATCATAAGCCTCCGTGTAATCGCGGGCCTCGCCGAAGACCTGAGGCTCGATGGTCGTGATGATCCGCTCCCCTGCGATGCTGAAGTGCCCCCAATCAGGCTGCCCTGCAAACTCCTCGGGCACGGGCAGCTGAAAAGTGGCCATCACGTCGCCCGACTCCGGCTGCAAACGGTAAATGCGAGTCTTGTAACGTACGTAGATCCCGTCAGGCAGGGACACAAAGGGACTGCCCAACTTGACCGCGCCCACGCCACTGCGGCTGACCATAAAGACCGAGACGCCCTGTTCATAACGGGCTTCCAGTTCCAAGTTGGTGAAGGGGTGCCCGATTCCGGGGAACGCGCGCGTCCACAGCTCCCGGCCCGTATACACGCAACGGGCACTGATCGTCTCCACGCCCGGCACAATCACCCGGCCACCGGCGACTTGAGGCAGCGGCCCATGACCACCATGCCGCGGCAAGGTCTGGGTGTTGCACGGCCCGCCGAACCAGAGTACGCCCAACGGCAGTTGGACGCGTTGATCCGGCGAGAAATTGCTCTGCGACGCATCCGCATACTGATGCGTCCATTGACCGGCGCCGGTCAACGGCCCCGTCCGCCGGGCAAACACGTAAGTCCCCCGCTCCTCCAAAACCACCTGATCGACCGCCGCCGTCCTTCCCGCGGCCAACAACTCCGAGACGTTCCCTGGCGAATCGCCCAACCAAGCCAGGCCGCCGTAAGGTCGTAATCGGTCGAGCAAGGGCTTCAATGTCTCGGGCTGGGGAACGATCCCGGCCGCCTGCGCGTCTTCGCTGAGCACCAGACTGAACAGATACGGCTGGACGGAAAACGTGGCCGGGTCCGCTTCGATCACCGCCGCTCGACGCCCGTACATCCCGGCCGCAACCAGCTCGTCTCGCAGCTGCTGAACACGCTCGCCATCCGCTTCCACAATCACGACATGCAGCTGGCTGCGACCGAGCAACTCGCGAGCCAGGTCGCCCGAGCCGGCACCCAGCATCAAAGCGTAGCCCGCGGATTCTCCCAGCTCCGATAACAGCTGCCCAGCCGTTGCGGCCCAGCTGTCCGTCCGCGGGGTCAGCACGGTGGGACGGAATTCATATCGCTGCGGCGAACTCGGCTGCTCGCCAAAACAGTACAGGCGGCCGCAGTGCGTGGTGACGAACAAACGATCCCGAGCAGCCAGTTTCTCGAACACCTGGCCATCGATCTGATCGGCCAGCTCCTCCACCCGCGCCTGAAGCAGCGGATTCCGGCGTCTGCCGGTACCGCCCCCGTCCACGCCATGCACCGCGTAATCGCCGCCGCCTTTGTTCCGAAACGCCACACTCCGGACCGCGCCCGTGTGGCGATCCAGATAAGCCGGCGGCGTCCGGCCGCCCGCCACGATCAGGGTGTCCCGCGATACGGCCAGATAACCCTGCGGGGCCAAACCACCATAACCCGTGGCCGAGCCGTGCGGCAATTGAACATAATCTGAACTGGTCGTGTCGTTCACCCACACCGCCTCGCCACTGGCCGCATCCAACGCGTAGACGAATACTCCGTGCAATGGCCAGATCCCCGCCGCAAAATACAGCGTGCCCTGATCTATCACCGGACCCCCACGGGCCGTCCAAAAACTGACGATCCGCTCGTTTCCCAACAGCCGAGCATCCGAAGGACCTGCCGCAAAACGCCATAATAACCGCCCTTCCTCCGCCGTCACACAATACAGATGCCCATCGTCGGAAACAAAAAAGACCCGGTCCTCCCAAGCCACCGGCGCCAAACGGACCGGGCCGTCAGCGTAAAATCGCCATAACTGCCGACCATCCGCAATCGCATAAGCCGTCACACTGTCGGTGGCATTCGAAGGCACAAAAATGCGGTCACCCATCACCACCGGACTGTAAGAAATGTCGAAGTCCAGTTTGCCGATGTGGTCCCACTGGTGACGCCAGGCCCGCTGCGGTTCGGGTAACTGACGGACCCACTGAAGATGAAGCGTTTCGGGCAGCTCGAATGGAAACGCCGCACTGCGCGCCGCATCGAACCGCCACATGGGCCAGTCCGGCTCTAACAACGTCACGCGATTCGATCTCACTGGGGTCAACTCGTGGTCATCGTCCACCTGCACATGATAGGTCCCCTTGTGACGCGGTGCGACCATTTCGATCGTCAACCGCTCTCCCGTGGCACCCGAAATCGGCTGGTCATCGAAAAACCACTGATAACTCGGCTCCCCCCGTGGCTGAAAACCCTCGACCGGTCCCAAGGTGATCGACTCGCCCGGACGGTACTCCTGGTTCTGCAAGCGGGGAAGTGATGTCAACGTCCACCGCGGGGTGCCCTGGACCCGCCCGTGATTCGACCCCGCCAGATCCCGCACCTCGCTGCCTGAGGCGTCGTCCAGCGGCCAATAAGCCAGCAAACCTTCCTCGCTGCCGCTCAATCGTCGGTGCCGGTTGGCTCGAATCTCCGCTGCACTCCGCGCATGGCTCCACAACCGCACGTCGGCAATCAACCCGTTGAACGGCATTCTCGTTTCCGGATAATCCGCTCCAATCCGCAGTAACAGCTCTTGCGGGTGGTCGGTAAGCTGCACCTCCCGGCCGATGCGGTCGAAACGGTCTGCCAGCACGCCGTCTCGATAGAACCGGAATTCACCCGCTTGCGGATCGCGCACAAAGGCGACGTGATACCAGCGTCCACCCGACAATGCGGCTTGCGATGAAACCAGATTGGGGTTGCCATTGTCCCAGAACATCCGCATTGCGCCGTGGCTGTGGATTTCCCAATTGATGGTCCCCGCGCGATGTCCCGATTGGTAATTGCCGGCGATCACCCCGATTCGCCCGGATTCCTGCTCGGCGATTTGGAGCCACGCTTCGAACGTGTTGGGTACCGCAGCCACCGG
>SLMF01000703.1 GCA_007133715.1 Planctomycetaceae bacterium | reverse complement strand
CGAGCCACATTGATCAGATTGCCCATGGTCAGGAAATTGGGTGTCAGCAGGCTCAGGATCAGGCAGATCCCCAGCAGGGCGATCAGGATGCTACCCCGCTGGATGGAAGGCAGCAGCAGATCGCGCAAGGCCCGACGCCTCGGCGTGTCCGCTTCAGACTGGCATGGCATATTTGAGTACCTCCTCCTGGGAAGTGTGCTGCGGCTGCAATTCGGCCGTGAGCTGCCCTTCGCGCATCACCAGCACGCGATCACTCAACGACAACAACTCGGGCATCTCCGACGAGACCAGGATGATCGCTTTGCCCGTTTGTGCCAGTCGCGCGATGATGCCGTAAACCTCGGCCTTGGCCCCCACATCGATCCCCCGTGTGGGTTCGTCCAAGATCACAATCGACGGTTCGGCCAGCAAGGTTCGGGCGATCACCACCTTCTGCTGATTCCCCCCGCTCAACTGACTGACCGCCTGCCGGGCACCGGAGGTCTTGATCGCCAAAGCCCGCAGGCTTTGCTCGACCGCTCGGCTCTCCGCCTGACGCCGGATCCAAGGGCCGCAGCAGTAGTTCTTCAGGGCGGCCAAGGTGACATTCTGCCGCACACTCATCGCGGGCACCAGTCCCCAACCGGTCCGATCCTCCGTCACCATGCCGATCCCCAACCGAATCGCCTGATCCGGGCAACGGATCCGTACCGGTTTTCCGTGCACACGGATCACGCCCGTATCGGCGGGCTGCAAACCGAACAGAGCGCTGACGACCTCGGTGCGGCCCGCGCCCATCAAACCGGCCAGTCCCAGGATTTCGCCGTGACGCACGTGGAAGGAAATATCGTGAAACACCCCGGCACGTCCCAGTCCTTGGACAGCCAAGGCGACTTCGGCCCGTTCCGCCGACGGCAACTTGGGCGGGGCGTGCGCAGCCCATTCCCGCCCAACCATCCGCGATATCAATTGCTGACGATCCAATTCGTGAGCCAAGTACGTGCCGACATGGGTGCCGTCACGCAGCACGCTGATGCGATCCGCCACCCGATACACCTCGTCCATCTTATGCGTGATGTAGACCATCGCCACACCCCGCGACTTCAACACCCCGATCACCGCGCACAACGAATCGACCTCGCGATCCGAAATCGCGGCCGTCGGCTCGTCCATGATCACGATCCGTGCTTCGCGGCCCAGGGCCCGCGCGATTTCGACCGTCTGCATTTCGGCCACACTCAATTCCCGCATCTTCCGTTGCAAACCGATCCGAGCATCCAGCAGGGCCAGCAAGCCTTGGGCCCGCTGGTGCAACCGCCGGCGATCGAGCCATCCGAACGGGCGGAACGTCGGCTCCTGGCCCAACAGCACGTTCTCCGCAACCGTCAGATCGGGGATCGGCATCAGTTCCTGGTGGATCATCGCGATGCCTTGCCGCAGCGCCTCGTGCGGCGACCGGATCGTCACCGGTTGACCGTCGCGAAGGATCTGGCCCGCGTCCGCCCGATGGACACCGGCCAGCACCTTGACCAGCGTGGACTTCCCCGCCCCATTTTCGCCCATCAGCGCGTGCACTTCACCCGCCTGCAAAGACAAGGAGACCTCGGCCAAGGCCTGCACACCGGCAAATGCCTTGGAAACATGACGCGCCTCGAGCGCCGGCGCGGCGGGGGCGGGGGGATCGAACGACATGGCGGTAAAAGGTTCCCAAAAATACGTTTTTCGCAACATTCTAACCGGCAAACGACATGGTTAGAAGTCGAACTGAGCACGCACCCCGAACGCATTGAGTCCGTATTTGTCGTCCGCTTCGCCCGGAGCAAAACGGCTGTGTACATAGTTGAACATCATGCGAGCGTGGGACGTCAGGTACCAATTCACGCCCAACGTATGGTTGCCCGCATGACCGCCCAGCACATCCGCACGGGCATCATCCAGATCCAGGAACGAATAGCGGTAGGTCAGCTCCCAGGCGCCCGGTCCGCTGGCCCGGCGCCCCTGCGAGTCGCGGGTGCGAATGAAGTTTCTCAGCGGCTGGACGCGGCCGAAATGCCCGCTGGATCGGCTGTAGTTCCGGCTCTCCCCGGTCAGAAAGTAGCTCATCTGAGCATACGACCCCCATAAATAGGCATTCGGTTCGTCGGCTCGATTGTAGAACCCGCCCATGTATTCGGCCTGGATCGAGAGCGGGCCGAACACGACCGCCATTTCCGGGACGATCAGCTGGTAACTCTGCGTTTGGTCGAAGACCCCCGTATCGACGATCGTGGGGCCGACGCCCAGTTCCGGACGGGAGCGGACGCGTTCGGTTCCGCCAACGGCATCGCGATAGCTGTAGCCCAGCCAGGATCCAGATGGTCAGCGGCCTGAGCGAGGGGTGTCGCCAGCAGGATCGCTAACGTTGCCCAAGCGGCCCAGTGCCGAACAGTCTTTTCCAGCATTCTCTTCCCCCAAAACCGGAACCCAAACAAGCTCTTGGGTCCAGTGTCGGGCTGAAGATTCGGAAAATACCAATGGTACCGCTCTGCGCGGTTGCAACTTTTGGAATAGTGGCGGAGCGAACCGCACAAGCCAAACAACCGACAAAACCGGAAAATCCGGCCCGATGCCAACCTTCGACTCCAACACTACCGGTTCAGGCCGGGGCAAGCCCTCTCAGGGGGGCGAGAGCGACCGAGGAGTGCGGGACGTCGCGCCGCCCCCGTGTCTGGAACTGCATTTGACTTGTAGCGCGCGGGGGCATCGGTTAGGATCAAAGTTCCCTTATTGCGGTAACGTTTGCCTACTTTCTGCCTTTTGACGAAAGGTCCCACCCATGTCGAGAATTCGCCGCCGAACATTCCTGAAGGGCGCGCTGGGCGCCGCGGGCGCGGCAGCCACGTTCCACATCTCCAGCGAGCGGGCTGGAGCTCGTATCCTCGGCGCGAACGAGCGAATGCACATCGCCGTCTGCGGCTTGAATGGCCGAGGTCGCAGCCACTACAACAGCTACCAGGGCATGGACGATGTCGAGGTGTCCTGGGTGGTCGATCCCGATCGGCGACGCCTGCGAGGTGCACCCAATACGACCACCGACATTCGCGAGGCGCTGGACGATCCCGAGCTGGATGCCATTTCGGTCGCCACCCCTAATCATTGGCATTCGATGATGGTCATCATGGCGGCTCAAGCGGGCAAACACTGTTTTGTCGAGAAGCCGGCCAGCCACGACATCTACGAAGGTCGGGTGGCTCTCGCAGCCGCTGAAAAGTATGGAGTTGTGGTCCAGCACGGGACCCAGCAGCGTTCCAGCCAGGGTCGTGCGGAAATGATCGCGGCCATTCGAGCCGGGAAGTACGGCCGGTTGGCGGTCTCGCACGGCTACTGCTGCAAGCCGCGAGCCGGGATCGGGTTCCAGGATCCGAGCGATCCCCCCGAGTGGCTGGACTGGAATCTCTGGCGCGGACCGGCCGTGATCGATCAGTTTCACGGAAACCTGGTGCATTACAATTGGCATTGGTTCTGGGCCACCGGCAATGGTGATTTGAACAACCAGGGCACGCACCAGTTGGACGTCGCCTTCTGGGGCTTGGATGCGGACCAGACCCATCCGGTGCGGGCGATGGCCCTGGGCGGACGTTTTGCCTGGGATGATCAGGGCGAAACGCCGAACACGATGTTTGCGATCGCCGAGTACCCCAACGGCCAGAAGGTGTTCTTCAATGTTCGCAACGTGAACTACGACGGCTACGAACACCAGGTCAAGAACGACTTTTACTTCGAGGATGGTGGCAAGATCGTGGGCGACACCTACATTTCGCCCGAGGGGGAAGAGCGGCGGGTGGAAGGTGAAGCGGCCGAAATTACCCCCGGTGGCAACTACGGCAGCTTCATCAATGCCTGCCGGGCCAACGACCCCGCCATGTCCAACGCCGACATGGAAGTGGCCCATTACTCGAGCTTGCTGGGGCATGTGATGAACAATTCGTTCCGCATCGGCAAACCGGTGCCTTTCAACGCCAAGGCCGGCCGTTTCGGCGACGACAAACGGGCGTACGAGGAGTTCATGAAGGTCCACGAAATCATGCGTGACGGCGTGGGGATTCCGGAAGACGGTGCCGAGTACATCGTGGGGCCCTGGCTGACTTTCGATCCGGAAACGGAAATGTTCACGGGCGAGCACGCCGAAGAGGCGAACAAACTGGTACGGGATCCGCGGATGGAAGAGTTTGACATCCCGACTCCGGACAAGGTCTAACTCGTTTTATGGGGGCCCCTCGCTCTCTGCGAGTGTCACGGGCGAAATACGGGGCGTGCGAGCTTCTCCGGCGGAGGTTCGCGTGCCCCGGAGGCGGGCCGGCCTCGCCCCCGCACGCCGTTTCCCCGCCCGTAACCGCGTTTCTGCTCGTGCGGCACACACGCCGCCCCAAGACCCGGCGTCGCGGTGGTCCGCTTGCTGGACATCCGGTGCCAGAAGCGGTATGTTCGAGGTTAGAGTCCAAGTTGGTTCGGGCGGATCGCGTGCCGTGACGCGGCTGCCTCGAGGTGGTTCAGTTCTGCCGCCCGCACCCCAACCGGTTTTCCAAGAAAGAGGGGGATGTCCGCATGTCGCGAAATCCATCGATCTCGCGTCGCCGGTTTGTCGGCAGTACATCCGGCTTGTTGCTGGCCGGTGCGTTGCAAACTGGCTCTGTCGCTGAAGAAGCCGTCGAGGATGCATTGGCGATTCGTGGCGGGCCGTCTGCCGTGCCCGGCGGGACTCCGTCGCTGCCGATCCGCTGGGGCGAGCCCGAACGGGAACATCTGGAAGCCTTGCTGCGGCAGAACACTCTGTTTTATTGGCGAGGCCCGCAGACGGAGCAGTTGGCCGAGCGGTTTCGCGAGTTCTGCCCGCTGAAATACGTGCATAACTGCTCGTCCGGCACCGCCGCCCTGCACATCGCGGTGGCCGCCTGCGGCATCGGCCCGGGCGACGAGGTGATCACGTCGCCGATCACGGACATCGGCACCGTGATCGGCGTTCTGTACCAGCAGGCCGTACCCGTCTTTGCCGATCTGGGCGCCAATACTTACAACCTGGATGTGGCCGATGTGGAACGGAAGATCACGCCCCGGACCAAGGCGATCATCCCCGTGCATCTGACGGGCAATCCGTGTGACATGGCGGCCCTGAAGGAATTGGCCGATCGGCACAATCTGGTGTTGATCGAAGATTGTTGCCAGGCCTGGGGTGCCCGCTATCATGGTCAGCCGATCGGCACGGTCGGCCATTTCGCCTGCTTCTCGCTGCAGAATTCGAAGCATGTGACGTGTGGCGACGGGGGCATGGTGGCCACCAACGACGAGGATTACGGTCCGCTGTTACAGCGATTTGGTGACAAGGGTGCGGGGCGTGGTTTACGAGAGGGCGGCGGATTCCATGCCTTTGCCACGAATTACCGGATGAGTGAACCCCAAGCGGCCATGGCGGCTGCCCAGCTGACGCGGCTCGAGTCGATTGCCGCCACGCGGGCCAAACTGGGGGACCTGCTGAGCGAAAAGATTGCCCACATCCCGGGTATTGAACCGCATCAGGTGCATCCCGAGGATCGGGCGGTTTACTGGTTCTACATGTTCCGGTTCCGTCCCGAAGCGTTCCGTTACAGCCGCGCCGATTTCGCCCGTGCGCTGCGTTCGGAAGGTGTTGCCGCGCAGGCGGGCTATATCGGCGTGCCGTTGTACGGCGAGCCGGTGTTCCAGAAGCACGGCTTTTTCGCCGGGCGGTGGCCGGTTCGCGAGTTCGGCTTGACGGAGATGGATTACTCGCAGACGCGGTGTCCGGAGGCGGAAGCGATTTTGCAGACGGGGATCCGCGTGACGATTCACGAGGCGATGACGGAAGAGTACATTTTGGCTGCCGCCCGGGCCATCGAGAAGGTAGCCCGCCACATGGCCGCCTGATGCGTATCGGCCCGACCCGGGCCGCTCGAACGGAGATGACGCGATGCTGCGATGTTTGTTGTGTTGTTCGATGCTGATCGGTCTGCTGGCGTTTACCGGTTGTGATTGTGCCGCCCCTCCGTCTCCCCCCCCGCCGCCGCTGCCGGTCGACGTCGGTCCCCCCGATCGCCCGGAGGAATCCCCGCCTCCGGCCGAGGACCCGCCCGAGGCGGAGGCCGCCGCGAACCACTTTCGAACCCTGGGCGGACGCGTCGACACGGATCGCGACGGGCGGATCACTCGCCTGCGCCTCCCGGGACGGCAGATCGGGGATGCCGACCTGTTCCCGCTGACCGACCTGCCGAACCTCGAACGAGTCGAACTGTTCGGCGAACACATCTCCGACTCGACTCTGGACCGGCTGGCCGAACTGGAGAATCTGGATTTCCTCCTCCTGGAAAACGCCGCAATTACAGCCGCCGGCCTGCAACGTCTGACCGAACTCTCCCAGCTGAACCATCTGTACCTGCACCGGATCGACGCACTCGACGATCAGACGCTGGAACCGATCGGCCAGATGGAACACCTGATGTACCTGTCGCTGCTGCACAATGATCTGGGCGACGACGCCTTGGCACATTTGACCTCCTTGAGCAACCTTCGCCTGCTGGACATTCGCGGCAACCCGCGCATCGGTGATGCGGGCCTGTCCTATTTGACGATGTTATCCGAGTTGCGGGCTCTGCGGGTGCGGTCCAGCCATGTCACGGATGCGGGACTGGCCCACCTGGCCCTGCTGACCGGGATGCGGACGCTGACCCTGCAGGATGCGGATATTACGGATGCCGGACTGGCCCACCTGGCCGGTTTCACGGAACTGGACGACTTGAACCTGATGGGCTGCTTCCGCTTGACCGATGCCGGTCTGGAGCACTTGGCGGGGGCCACCCAACTGCGCCGCCTGACGTTGCAAGGCACCTCGATCCGCGGGACGGGACTCCCGCATCTGGCCGACTGCAGCGAACTGGGGATGCTGGACGTCAGCGAGACGGCGCTGGTGGACGAAGGCGCAGCGCATCTGGCCGCGTTTTCCCAGCTGCAAGAATTGAACCTGGCCTACACGCCGATCACCGACCAGGCGCTGGAACCGCTCAGCTCGCTCCCTCAGTTGAAGCATCTGCATCTCAACCATACGCGGATTACGGCGGCCGGGCTGCAGCATCTGAGCCAGCTTTCGCAGCTGGAATCGCTCGATTTGGAGGCGACGGGGATCGACGACCAGGCTGTCGATTCGCTGGCAAATCTCAGCTCGCTGCAGCGTGTGCAGGTCGTGCAGACGGGGATCAGCGAGGCCGGCGCCAACCGACTTCGCGAGGCGCTGCCGGACGCGGAGGTGACGCGTTTCGGCTGGGATTATCGTTTCTGAACCGCAGCCCGGGGCCCGACACGCCCCGTTGTCCCGTCCCCACCCCAGGTATTCGGCATTCACTCGGGAGAGAGAAAACATGACGTTCAGGCAGACACGGCGCACGTTTTTGCAGCAGACGGCGATGGCCGGGATCACCGCGCCCGCGATCCTTACGCGTACCGCACGAGCGGCCAGTTCGGGCAAACTCCGCCATGCGGCCATCGGCGTCGGACGGCGCGGCCAGGTCGATCTACGCAGTCTGGACAGCCATCCGGACGTCCAGATCGTGGCGCTCTGTGATGTCGACGCCCGCTATCTGGCCCAAGCTGCCCAGCGGCATCCGCAGGCCCGACTCTACCGCGATTGGCGGGTCTTGCTGAAAGAAGAAGCCGATCACATCGATTCGGTCAATATCACCATTCCCAACCACATGCATGCCCCGGTGGCCCTGACCGCCCTACGTTTGGACAAGCATGTCTACTGTCAGAAGCCGCTGACGCACAGCATCTATGAAGCTCGCCGACTGGACGAAGAGGCGGCGGCTCGCCCTGAACTGGCGACCCAGATGGGGGTCCAGACGCATTCCATCCCCGTCTATCGCACGGCGGTCGCCATGGTCCAAGCGGGGTTGATTGGTCAAGTCAAAGCGGCGCATTCCTGGGATCGGATCCGGCTGTATTACACGGGCGCTTTTACCGATCCGCCCTTGGAACGGCGGCCCGACGCCCAAGTGCCCGTGCCGGAATACCTGGATTGGGACCTGTGGTTGGGGGTCGCGCCGGAACGGCCGTATTACCCCGAGTTATATCACACCCAGATGTGGCGGCGATGGCTGGATTTCGGCGGCGGCGCGCAGGGCGATATGGCGGGCCACATGATGGACGGGGTGTTTGCGGCCCTGAAATTGACCGCTCCCGATTGGGTACTCAGCTACCGCTCGCCCCCCTACGAAGAGCTTTTCTCACCCGACAACAAGGTCCTCTACCACTTTCCCGGCACCGAGTACACAGACGGCGAGCTGGACTACTATTGGTACGACACCGGACCGATCGACACCACCGGTTGGCCGCTGGACGAGCAGGAACTGGCGGGGAACGGGTCGCTGCTGGTGGGCGAGAAAGCTTTTCTTTACCTGCCGCACATCGGGGAACCGCAGGTGCTTCCCCGCGAGGAGAACCGGGCGGCGGTCGAGGAGTTCTACCGGTCGGGAGGTCGCCGCGAGGGCGTCAGCCACTATCACGAGTACGTGGACGCGTGCCTGGGACGGGGGACCACCAGCACGCCGTTCCGTTATTCCGGGCCGCTGACCGAAAGCGTGTTGATGGGCACGGTGGTCAATCGTTTTCCGGAAGAGAAGCTGCTGTGGGATGCGGAGAAGCTGGAGTTCACCAACCGGCCGGAGGCGAATGCCTTGCTTCGACGCGACTACCGCGAGGGGTGGCAGGTAGAGGGACTCGGCTGAGGGCCGATGTCGTGCCGGCCTCGGCAGGCAGGGCTTGCCGAGTCGCGCTCACCGGCAGCCCACCCTGCCACTCTCACCCGCCGGTTGGGGCGGATGCGTCCCATTCCTGAGCCAAGTTGCGAATGTGTTCCAGGAACTGGGCGAGCAACTGCTGAGCTTGGTCTTGTGTCAGCGTGTGAGGATCGCGGCGCAAGCTGATTTGCAGCTGGCCCGCATAGCTGGCCAGGAAGAAGGCGGCATGGGTTTTGGGCCGCACCGGCGAGAGCGCGGTGATGGTCTGCAATCGCAGGTCGCCGCAACGGAGCAGGCGGCCCTCGCGAGGCAGCGAGTTGCCGAACCAGCGGTCATAATCGCCCAGATTGGACATCACGGTCGTACAGAGACATCGCCCGCGACGCAAGACCTTGTCTGCCAAGCCCGGAATCGTCTGTAGTAAATGGAACGCCCGCAGCAGTCCCTTGCCACGCAGCCAGCGGCGAGCCGAAGCCATCTCACGGTGAATGCTGGCCAACAAGTGGGTGGGCTGGCGGCAGACTGCGTGCGTGCGAGTCAGGAAACACATGGTCACCTTGTTGGCGGCCGGCAGGCGGCGATCGGCTTCCTCACGCAGGTTCTGGGGTACGGAGATCCGCAACCACGGTGTGACCGTCTCGGGCGCATACCGCGCATTCCAATCCTCCAGAGTCTGGAACAGGGCGGTCAGGAGAAAGTCGTTCAGGGTCACCCCGAGTTGCCGAGCGAGCGTCAGCAATACGGCGGATTCGGTCTCCGAAAGCACGTGGGTGGGATAGTCCGACAAGGAATCGTTGTCGGGAGACTGCTCAAGCGGGGATTGCGGACGCCCCAGCGGGGTGACGGGATGGCACAGCCAGTGATGGCCTTCTTTGACAAAAGTCCGGATTTCTTGTGTCAAACGGACGGGAAACCACCCCATCAAGGGAGCCCGCCCCCGTCGCAACAATCGCGGTACATCGGTCGCCGCTTCCGCCGTCGGTGACGGGGCGCCCGTGGCACGCCGGTGATAGGCGGTCAGCAGATCGTCCAGAAAGCGTCCGGCCCCGATCCCATCACAACAGGCATGATGATACACCATCGTGACACGCGTGCGCTGCCCGTCTTGGAAAACGACCAACCGGAACCCGGGTTCTTGGGTCGGGTCCATGGGGTCCCGGATGATGCGAGACTCGGAAGCTCGCTCGGCGGGCCAGTGCAGCCGACTCTCTTTTTCGGCGTATTCTACCCAGCGCGGTCGGCCGGAGGATGCGCCGTCGATACGCGCTCGCAGCAAGGGGTGTTGTCTGACAACGTCTGCAAAAGCGTTAGAAAAAAGCTGCCGATCCATGGTTCCCACCATGCCCATTTGCATCATGCAGGTCATCGGATACCCCGGCGCCTCGTCGTTTAACATGTGCCGCTCGAAGGGAGTCAGGGGCAACGGGAACAGGCGGGGAGCCATGACGGCCTCCTGTCTTTCTTCTTTTCGGAGGAGAGGTGGATTGGCAACCTGGCGGGGAACGAATCCCGTGGGCAACCGCCACCGAACTGCGGGTGCGAGCCGAGCGCGTTGAAACCGCCCGAGCGGGTCGGAATCGCCGAGACCATCACGTTTTTTTCAGAGCTAATCGGGCCTGTCACTCTGCGAGTTGCCGGCGAGTATCCCAACTATTGCCCCGCCGTCGAAGGCACCAACTCGTATGACAACCGCTCGGCGTACGCGGCGGGAACAACCTCCTGGGGTGCCTGGGCGTGCCGCAACAGGAATCGTGTGACCCGTCGACGATACTCCTCGCCCACTTCATGCACCGTTTCGTTGTGTTTGGCTTGAGAAATCACCCACATGCGGGGACGAACACGCATCTCTTTTCGCAGTTGGCACACCGTCTCCAACGGGGCGAACACATCGCGTCCCCCGTGGATCACCAGGGTCGGTTTGCAGACCTTGGGTGCGACACGCGAAATCGGCAACACCGCCCGACCATGCTCCCGCGCGATGATCCGATTGGCCCAGAAAACGCACATACGCAGCAACCAGTCGGGCAGTTTGGCCAGCGGGAGCCACGCGGGAACGTGGTGGTACATAAAGCGTTTCAGAAAATACAGTTGCACATCCTCGGTCGGCACCATGCTGTCCAGGACCAGCGCTTGTACCCGCGGGTCGCCTGCCCCCACACAGAAAGCCGCGGAAGCTCCCCGACTTAATCCAAATAAAATGATCTGGGCTGCGTCGGACGGATGGCGTCGAGCACACCAATCGATGGCCGCTCGAATGTCCGTCGCTTCGCAATCCGTCGCCCAGGGCAACGAACGCCAGCTCGGTTGGGGGCTGCTCTGACCATGATTGCGGAAATCGAAGGTCAGCACATCGAAGCCGGCGTCCCGGAGTCCGCCCGTGAACGTCAATGCGGACCAACGCGACCCCCGCACCTCGTGGCAGAAAATGACAATGCCTCGCGCACGTGCCACCGTCGTGGGGAGATAAGTAGCCGCTAACTGCTGGCCGTCCTCCGTCTCCAACCACACCGGTTCCGATTCGAAGATCCCTTCGGGATATTCATCCGGCGTCACCCCATGCCGCCGACTGGGAAACCACGGCATGTCCGCCAACCGCT
This sequence comes from Planctomycetaceae bacterium, assembly GCA_007133715.1. Taxonomy (GTDB): domain Bacteria; phylum Planctomycetota; class Planctomycetia; order Pirellulales; family Pirellulaceae; genus SLMF01. The sequence goes on along the minus strand of SLMF01000703.1, from coordinate 559 downwards.
TGGCTACCACCGGTGCGTACACGATCCACAAGAGAACCACAGCGACTACCGGTATCGCGGCCAATACGGCCACAAACCCAAACACCACCATCATCGCGCAAAGTCCTTACCAAGTGCCTGATCATCGTTGCGACGGCTCGCACGCCCACTGTTCCGGATGGTTGTGAACCGCTTCGGAGAGCGAAAGACGGCCCAATCGGGTGCCTCAGCGAGACGGATTGTCGAGACGGCTACACCCGTTCGCACGCCCGTTGTGCCGCAGGGAACACGCAAAATCTACAAAGCCACGTGGTATTGTAGTGCTAGCAGCCCGTTTTGCAACGGGTGGTGTGCCATTTTCCACGGCGGGGAAAGCTGCCGGTGCGGCCTTGGCGAACCGGGCGACGGAACTCATAATAGCCCCCGTGATTTCCACCCTGTATTATTCGCAATTCGAAAACGAAACCTTCGTGATCCAGGCCGAGGCGGAGGCCGTCGAGAACACCCAGACCAGCCTGGCCGTGTTGCGGGGAATCCGCGACCTCCTGCAGCACCGGATCCGGGTCGTGTTGGTGTTCGG
>SLMF01000258.1 GCA_007133715.1 Planctomycetaceae bacterium | reverse complement strand
AGTTCGCAATATCGCGTTGCCCCGGCGAATTGTCGCGACACTCGATGTGGAACAGGTGTTCGGACTTCAGTCGACCAACGTAGTGAATCTGAGACCAGGTGCAAGGTGCGATGTTCGTTACGTCCTGGGGATACTCAATAGCATCCCGGTGAACCTATATTTTCGCTGTCGGTTTCCTGGAAACAACCACATTCCTTCCAACCAGTTGCTCCAGCTCCCGCTTCCCGTGCCGCGAGATGAGCGTCAGCACCGCCGCATGGTGGAGCTTGTCCAACAGATCGTTGATCTCCACATACGGTTGCCTCAAGTGAAAACAGCACATGGCCGCACGGCCACCGATCGCCAGATCGCGGCCACGGACCGGGAGATCGACCAATTGGTTTACGAGCTATACGGGCTGACGGACGAGGAAATACGCATCGTCGAACAGGCGACGGCGCCCCGAGGTTAGTAGACTTGGCAATCGACCAATTCGAACCAAATGCCGAAACCGCGAAGTAGACTCTGGCCCGGCAGTTGGCAGGTTTTTCCTGCGGAGTCAGGACTCGCGAGTCTATTGTATCGATGGCGGAAACTTGCTACCTCGAAGCGGATGGGTCTTGCGCGGAGCCGCAGCTGCTAGGCCGTCTGGGAGGGGCCCGAGCCTACCCTGGGCCCCTATCCCGATTTTGGTATACACTCTGCAGTCGACTTAACATACCAACATGCCACGGGCCCCAGAAAAAACCTGGACATCAAAACATTCTTGTGAGTGGCCGCTTCAGTCAATCGGTCAAATCAAACACGAACTCGTTAGTCTGTCCGTCTTCCACGACCGCCGTCAATCCGGAAGTTTCGTATTCCGCATATTTGGCCGGCAGGCCAACGGTCTCGATTTGCTCCGGTCGTACACCCTCGTCCTGTTCAGGGGTCCAGCTTGTCTCTACAGACATCTTGCTGACTTTAACTGAATAATTCCCAGGTGGAATGCCCCCGTCAATTTGCGGGCTTGAAAGCTCAAATCGCCCATCATCATCCGTGCGACCAAACGCGCCGACCGATGGCGCGTCTCCTTCCCGCGAAAAAGCGACATCTGCGCCAGCAACGGGGGCGCCGTTGTATGTGACTACACCGACGACAGGAACTCCTTCTGACCCACCTGAACCACATCCGGCGAGCGCGAACAGAATTCCCACAAGAACAAAAAACGCCGGAAACGATAGTATTCGCTGCATCAATAAGCTCCAATCGTTTCTTCACCACGAATAGATCCCAAAGCTCCCCAAATCCCGTATGGGCTAGGACCACTGTTTACCGTGGCACGTGTCAAATCACCCGTATCGATGTTGTCGGTCACAAAACGGACTGCTCCATCCGCCAATACGACATTAACTCCCCCCGGATGCCGACTATTGGGCGGCAGTATGCCTGCATTACCTCCCCAATTGCTTGGCGTACACGATGGACCGTTCGGAGGAATGATCGTATTAAACCCGGAAAAGAACGGGCAACCGTTTGGCCAGCCTTGGCCACGCCGACGAGACGTACCACCCGAATAGGTCCTGCCTGTCGAATCGAGCGAACCGAAGCACGATGAAGGATTACTCCGCAAACCACTGATGCTGAAACCGGTTGCCAGATTTCCGAGTTTCGCACGGGCGTCTTGACTGAAGGTGTGTTCTGACATTGCGATGGTATTACTAGTTCCATCGTGAAGATCGGCGATTCTCCTGTTCGTGCGAAACCCAAACATTCCGCGAGGTTCCCGGTCAGCGGGATCGTAGCCATCTGCCGGAATCCAATCTCCGCCCGAAAAACTATAGTTGGTTGCCCCATGATGTTGACCGTAGACCGAATCGTTAATGGTCGTGGGGCGTCGATCTGAAGGGCAAAGCAGCGTGGTTATGTTCGTAACCCAATTGGCATTATTGGAAGCCCATGGCGCGGGTCCAAAGCCAGCAGAAGAAATCTGCTCGTACAAGGAACTCTCTTCAATGAAGGGCAACAGCACGATAAAACCACTTCCTGCGTTATTGTTCCCACCTCCGCCTTCCGCAGGAGCGCTCTGTCCCGTGCCACCTTGACGATACGGGAAAACACCGATGGCATCGTGATAGTTTTGTAGCGCCAAGCCCAGTTGTCGCAAATTGTTCTGGCACTGGGACCGTCGAGCCGCCTCGCGCGCCGCTTGAATTGCCGGCAAAAGCAACGCGACCAGAATACCGATGATTGCGATCACCACAAGTAACTCGACCAGGGTAAACGCCTGCCGTTTATGCAGGCGGTATCCCAGCCTTTGAGAAGTCGGATTTGCCATCATCTTTGCTCCAAAAGGATCGTCGAAATGAACCGGGAAAATGAACCAGCGTGCGGGCAAACATTTGCTACCAAACTGGTAAATAGTCCATGCTGACAAGAACCGTGTCAACCCCCACAAGCAAGCGGAACGGCAGAGCAGCCCGAATGTATCTAGCGATAAAGTGGTGTGAACAAAGGACTTACGCGTGAGGCGTTCAGCATGAAATGTACTCGAGGGTTCTGAGCGCCTTGAGCGAAGCGGTTTGCCGCAGAAGGGAGGACGGCTGGAGAGGGGGGTACTGTGTAATGTGTGGTGTTGTTTGTTTGTTTACGGAAGCAGTTCTGATGGTCTAAATACAATCACCCCGAAGAAAGTATTTGTCTTCCGAAGCCGTATAAACCGCCGGGGGTCGCCAGCCCCGGCGGTTCACTGTGAGCTTTCGGCAAGCGTGCGTGACGCGGGAGCGGGGGTTGGGGTAGACTGGCGCTCGATTCTGCACTCGAAGTGGAGGACGACCGATGTGAAATGGAACGAACGGAGCGGCCGGCGACCGGCTGCGGGAAGCTCAGCGGCAATGGGAACTCTGGCGGCTGCGGTGCCGCCGGCCGTGGCGGATTCCGACAGACCTGTGGCTGCTGAAGCGGCCGCCGAACAGGGGGTCGAAGCGACTGCCCGAAAATTGCGGGTGAACTCCGAGCGACTCGAACAGTGGCTCGCCGAATGGGAACGGACACACCGACCGGCGGAATCGGCCGGGACCGAGTTCGTGGAATTGCCGCCGGTGCCGTACTACGAATGGCCGAGTT
>SLMF01000402.1 GCA_007133715.1 Planctomycetaceae bacterium | reverse complement strand
GCGATCACGCCTTACGCGGCTTGGCGGGCGTTGGTTCCCGAACCACGCGGCCGCGGAATCTGAATCAAATAGGCGGAGCCCCCGTGGGCTCGCTCCTCGACTCGCAAACTCGCACCCTCCAGAGCCAGCCAGTGGTGGATCTTGGCGATCCAGAACGGAATCCGTATCTCGGCATCCCCCGCGGGGAGCTGCAATTCGACCTCCCGGCCAGCCAGCATCTCGATCTCGACTTCGACCTCCGCCTTCTCGTAGTAAACCGTAATCAACACCTCGCTGCCTGCCGGTTGCCCCTCCCTGTGGGCGACCAGCAAGTCGGTAAAGACCTGTCGCAACCGCTCCCGATCGGCATGAACCATGACATAGGGCGGGCTGTCCACATGGATCGGGATCATGCAGTCCGGGCGTTCGAATTCCTGAGCCTGCACCACTTCGCCGAGCAGGTCGCTGAGATCGAAACAGGGGTCGCTCGCACCGGCGGGGGGAGCGCGGAAGGGCAGCAAGCGGTTCATCGGTTGGTTCTCCGCATTGGGAGTGCCTGACCGAGGAGGCGAGGCATCGATTAAAGAAACGCGGGCGGTTTGTACTCGATACGCCCGCTGCGTGTCAACGCATCTTTCGCATGGCTTGGCTGCGCACGGCCTGTTGTCCGCAGCGCCGCTCCCCCGAGCGGGCCCAATCCTCGGCTTCGTCCGTCAAACGATGCAAGACCGCTTCGACAGATTGGCGGTGTTTTTCCAGCGAGTCGCGGTCCAAATCGGCGGGAACTCGCAGTGGAGGACTCATGACCACGCGGGCTCGCGAGTAGGGTCGGGGAACTGCGAAGCGGTCCCAAGTGGGGACTCGCCAGGGGCGATCGTAACCGACGCCGAACACGACCAGCGGCAATTGCAGCCGGGAGGCCAAGTACACACACCCCGGAGCTACCCTTCTTCGCGGTCCTCTCGGCCCGTCCGGTGTGATCGCCAGACTCATCTGACGGCTGGCCTGCACCAACTCGCGAATCGCCGCACTGCCCCCTCGGGTGGTCGAACCTCGCACGATGCGGAAGCCCATGTGGCGTGCGGCTTCCCCCAACCAATCGGCATCGCGATGGCGGCTGATCAGCATGGCGACGCGGCAGTGGGGGCGGAGGTAGACGGGGCAAGGGATGTACTCGTGCCAGAAGGCGTAGATCACCGGCGGCTGAAAACCGGGATCGACCGGATCGACGGTCGGATCGTACAGCAACTTCTGGTAGTCCAGGGTGCTCATCCAGCGGCGCATGAGGGCGTAGACGCCCAGGCCACCCAATTTAGTTTTCAGCTTTTTCCAACTATCCATCACCGCGGATCCGGCCCCGCCCGCGGGTGGCCGCCAAGCCACTCTCCCTGAAAAACCTCCGCGGCGGGGCCCGTCATATATACACGATTGTCCGTCGGGTTCCAGACCAATTCCAGGTCACCACCCCGCAGATGGTTCTGCATGCGGCGATCTGTGCGGCCGGTCAGTACGCCGGCCACACAAACGGCACTGGCCCCGGTTCCACAGGCCCAGGTTTCCCCGGAGCCGCGTTCCCACGTGCGCTGCCGGACTTCGCCCCGCGAGAGCACCTCGACAAATTCGACGTTCACCCGTGCCGGGAAGCGGGGGTCCGTTTCGATCCGCGGTCCCCAGCCCAGCACGAGTTCGTCATCGGCCTGATCGACGAACACGACGCAGTGGGGATTCCCCAGGGACAGGCAGGTCACGTGGAATTCGCGACCGGCGACGACCAGCGGCTGGTCGACGATACGGGAACCCGGCAACGTCGTGGGGATCTGGGCCGGAGCCAAGAGCGGTTCCCCCATGTCGACCCGGACCCGCTGGACGCGGTCGCCTTGGAGTTCCACCCGCAGTTCCAGCACACCGGCCGCGGTTTCCACTCGCAGGGTCTGGCGGGGGCAGAGCCCGTGATCGTACAGGTACTTGGCCACACATCGGATCCCGTTGCCACACATTTCGGCTTCCGAACCGTCCGCATTGAACATCTGCATGCGGGCATCGGCCCGCTGCGACGGCAGGATCAGGATCAGTCCGTCGCCACCGATGCCGAAATGGCGGTCGGAGAGTTGGCGAGCCAGTTGGGGCAGGTTTTCCGGGACCGGCTGCGCAAAGCAGTTGAGGTAAATGTAGTCGTTGCCGGCCCCGTGCATCTTGGTGAACTGCATGGACGTCTTCTTTCCGCGTTCCTCAGGGAGTCGGTGCCGGGGGGGCGCCCCAGTGGCGTTCGGCGAATTCGAACCAGGCTCGCCATTCCACGTCGGTCATGTCGTGACGGCCGGGGCGGATGTGGTAGCCCAGGGTCGAATCGATCAGCACGTTTTCCGCGGGGAATTCGCGGGTGGCCAGCGGGTTCTCCACCCCCAGCAGGCGGTAGACCGGCTCGGCCGCTACCAGCATGTCGAACTGGCCGGGCGGGTCGGCCCAGCGGTCGCCCGTGGCGTTGGTCAGCAGCACGGGCCGCGGTGCGCAGACGGCGATCAAGCAGTGCATGTCGAACGGCATCCGCTCCACCTGATCGTTGAACCGCTTGTAGTTGGCGTTGAACCAGTGGGTAAAGCGGTTGACGCGTTCGACGCTCTCCGCTCCCGGGGAGATGTTTCGAGCCGGAGCGGCCCCGCCGGCACCGGACTGCGAGGGGATCACCACGGCGAAGCGTTCGTCCAAGGCGCCGGCCAGCAGGGCGGTCTTGCCCAACCGCGAGTGCCCGAGGACAGCGATCCGCTGGCTGTCGATGTGTTCGTCCTGCACCAGGTAGTCGACGCCGCGACTGAGTCCCCAGGCCCAGGTGGCGACGGTGTGCCATTGGGTGTCGCCCGGCCAGGTCTGGCCCTCTTCCAGCCAGCCCTGCTGGATACCCTCGGTAAAGGCTCGTCCGCCGCCGCCCCCGGAATAGTCGGGGCTGAGTTCGCCGGCGTACATCGTGGCGACCGCGTAGCCCCGCTCCACGGCCTTCTCGAAATACCAGCGTGGCCGCGAGCCGCCCTCGCCACGAATCCCCCGCTGATCGTCCTCCGCCCGGCTCGTACTGCCGCCCGACCAGCTGTTGTTGACCCAGGCTTCGGTCAGCG